>JABFRW010000020.1 GCA_013140805.1 Candidatus Eisenbacteria bacterium | reverse complement strand
GCGCCGGGAGCCAATTACCGAGGAGCCTGTGATGAACCTTCTGCGCGCCGCGGGATCCACCCTGCGGAAGCTGATGCTGCCCGGCGTGATCGCCGCGATCCTCACCTCGGTCGTGCTGCCCGCGGCCGCACTGGCGAGTGAGCTCGATCTGCAGTTGCCCGTTCTCGATCCCTCCCAGCGCCAGCTGCTGTTCTACGGGCTCGGAGTGTGCGTGCTCGGCATGGTCTTCGGCCTCGTGATGTTCCAGCAGGTCAAGGCGATGCCGGCGCACTCCTCGATGCTGAGCGTCTCCCACACCATCTACGAGACGTGCAAGGCTTACCTGCTCAAGCAGGGTCAGCTGCTGATCGTGCTCGAACTCTTCATCGGCGCATGCATCGTCTACTACTTCGGCTTCATTCAGCACATGGATGCGATGCGGGTGGTGACGATCCTCCTGTTCTCGATCCTCGGCATCCTCGGCTCCTACGGCGTGGCGTGGTTCGGGATCCGCATGAACACGTTCGCGAACAGCCGCACCGCGTTCGCCTCGCTCGAGGGCAAGCCGCTCAAGGTCTACGAGATTCCGCTGCAGGCCGGCATGAGCATCGGAGTGCTGCTGATCTGCGTCGAGCTCCTGATGATGCTGGCGATCCTGCTGTGGGTCCCGGCGGAGCAGGCCGGCGCATGCTTCCTCGGCTTCGCGATCGGCGAATCGCTCGGCGCCTCGGCGCTGCGAATCGCCGGCGGCATCTTCACCAAGATCGCCGACATCGGCTCGGACCTGATGAAAGTCGTCTTCAAGATCAAGGAAGACGATCCGCGCAACCCCGGCGTGATCGCGGACTGCACCGGCGACAACGCGGGCGACTCGGTCGGCCCGACCGCCGACGGCTTCGAGACCTACGGCGTGACCGGTGTGGCACTGATCTCGTTCATCGCGCTCGCCGTGATCCCGGAACACAAGGCGCTGTTCCTGGTGTGGATCTTCGTGATGCGCGTGCTGATGATCGGAACCTCGATCGTGTCGTACCTCGCGAACGGTGCGTTCGCGCGCGCGCAGAACACCGGCAAGACCAAGATCGATTTCGAGGCACCGCTCACGAGTCTGGTGTGGGTGTGCTCGATCCTCTCGATCGTGGTGACGTTCATCGCTTCCAAGTGGCTGCTCGCGCCGCTCGGCGGCAACCTGTGGGTGACCCTGTCGGTGATCATCTCGTGCGGCACGCTCGCGGCCGCGGTGATCCCCGAGTTCACAAAGGTGTTCACGAGCGCGCACTCGCGCCACGTCCAGGAAGTGGTGTCGGCGTCCAAGGAAGGCGGCGCGTCGCTGAACATCCTGTCGGGGCTGGTGGCCGGCAACTTCTCGGTGTTCTGGAAGAGCCTGACGCTCGCGGTCCTGCTGTTCCTCGCCTTCTACTTCTCGCAGCAGGGGCTCGCTCAGTACATGACCTACCCGGCCGTGTTCGCGTTCGGTCTCGTCGCGTTCGGGCTGCTGGGCATGGGACCGGTCACGATCGCAGTGGACTCCTATGGCCCGGTGACCGACAACGCGCAGTCCATCTTCGAACTCTCGCAGATCGAGTCGACTCCGGGAGCCGCGCAGGAGATCGAGAAGCAGTTCGGATTCAAGCCCGACTTCGAGAGGGGCAAGCACTACCTCGAGGACAACGACGGGGCCGGCAACACCTTCAAGGCCACCGCCAAGCCGGTGCTGATCGCCACCGCAGTCGCGGGTGCGACCACCATGCTGTTCTCGATCGTCCTGACGCTGCAGAAGCACTTCGGACTCGACGCCATGGGCGGCCAGAACTTCAAGCTCGACCTGCTCGACCCTTACGTGTTGCTCGGCCTGCTGATGGGCGGCGGAACCGTGTACTGGTTCACCGGCGCCTCGATCCAGGCGGTGACGACCGGCGCCTACCGCGCGGTCGAGTACATCAAGAAGAACATCAAGCTCGACTCGGCCGAGGCGGCCAGCATCGAGACCTCGCGTACCGTGGTCGAGATCTGCACCAAGTACGCGCAGGACGGCATGTTCAACATCTTCATCGTGATCTTCTGCCTCACCATCGCCTACGCGTTCTTCAACCCGGTGTTCTTCATCGCCTACCTGGTGAGCATCGCGGTGGTCGGCCTGTTCCAGGCGGTCTACATGGCGAATGCCGGCGGTGCATGGGACAACGCGAAGAAGGTGGTCGAGGTCGAGTTGAATGCGAAGGGCACCCCGCTGCACGACGCGACCGTGATCGGTGACACGGTCGGCGATCCGTACAAGGACACCTCGTCGGTGGCGCTCAATCCGATCATCAAGTTCACGACGCTCTTCGGCCTGCTCGCCGTCGAGATGGCGGTCGCGAATCCGGCGATCCAGATTCCGGTCGCGGTGGTGTTCATGCTGATCGCGCTGGTGTTCGTGTATCGCTCGTTCTACGGCATGCGGATCTCGAGCAAGTAGCGGCGCGCTCGACGCACGGTTCCGCGACCCCCGGAGGCCTCGCCCCGGGGGTCGCGTGTTTTCGTCCGTTGACTACAGCGAGCTGCGCGCAGTGACTTCCGCCAGCCACCGGGCGCTCGGCCTCACGATGCGCTGCTGGGTCGCGAAGTTGACGCCGACCAGTCCGAACTTCGCGTCGTAACCGTCGGCCCACTCGAAGTTGTCGAGCAGCGACCAGTAGAGATAACCGGCGACCGGCACGCCTGCCTCCATCGCGCGCATCACCTGCCACAGGTGCAGGAAGATGAAGCTCCAGCGATCGTCCTCGTCGGAAGTCGGAATGCCGTTCTCGGTGATGACGATCGGCACCTGGTAGCGCCGGAAGGTGCGGAGGAAGTGCCCCAGCCCCTCGGGATAGATCTCCCAGCCGAGGTCGTTGCGCTTGCCGACGTGGCGCGGGTTGTCGAGCGTCGCCGAGGTGCCGACCAGGCCCGGAAGTCCGAAGCCGGTGTTGCGCACGAAATCGCGCGTGTAGTAGTTCGCTCCAATGAAGTCGAGCGTGCGGCCCATCGGCAGGTGTTCGAAGAACTGGCCCGGCAGCGCGAGCCGGCCGGTGTGCAGCGAGTCGAGGAACAGTTCATTGAACAGGTAGCCGCGCCCGCGCGTCGACAGCCAGTCGAACGGATTGCGCGGATTGTTCGGTCGCAGCGCCAGGCAGTGCTTCGCGACGCTCACCATGGCATCGGGACGCCGGGTGTGGATTTCGTGGTAGGCGAGCACGTGCGAACGCAGCAGCCGGCGCACCACCTGCAGCGCACGCGGGTAGTCTCCGGTGCGCCCCGGCGGCCACTGCCCCACGATCCAGCCCTTGAAGACCTGCACCACCGGCTCGTTGAAGGTGATCCACCAGCGAACCAGATCGCCGTACGCGTCGACCACCCGCCGCACGTAGCGAACGTAGAGCCGCTCGGTAGCTTCGTTCTCCCACCCTCCCTGCTCTGCCAGCCAGCGGGGAATCGTGAAGTGCTGGAGCGTGACCAGCGGTTCGATTCGACGCGCGCGCAACGCCTCGAGCACTTCGCGATAGTGCGTGAGCGCCGCGTCGTCGAAGCGCCCTTCCTCGGGCTCGATTCGGCTCCATTCGAGCGACAGCCGGTGCGCGTTGTGGCCGAGGTCGCGCGCAAGATCGAAGTCCTCGCGGAAGCGTCGATAGTGATCGCACGCCAGTCCCGAGGCGACCGGCACCCGACCCTGCTGTTCCCAGGCCCACCAGTCGTTGAGCGTGTTGTTGCCTTCGACCTGATGCGCCGAGGTCGCCGCGCCCCACAGGAAGCCGTCCGGAAAGCGAAACGCATCGGCGGGCTGGCGCGTGACGGGCGTCATTCGAGTCCTCGGGCAATCGGCGGATCGATCGGGAGCGGCGCCGCGCATTCAATCATGTCGGCGACTCGATCGTGAATCGCTTGACCGCCCGCGCGAGGTCCGTTCTCATGGCGTTCTCGATCGCTCACCCGGTCGCGAACGCTCCCCCGGAGGACGCATGTCGACGAACGAACGACTGCTGCTCGAGCTGCCGCCCGGCCAGACCGGATTCGGCGCGCTCACGATCGCCCAGCTCGAGGAACTCACGCGCTACCTGTGGGACGATCTCGGCGCCATCACGCCCGCCGAACTTCAATGGCAGCCGAGTCGCGGGCACAATACGATCGGCAT
Organism: Candidatus Eisenbacteria bacterium; assembly: GCA_013140805.1. Classification (NCBI taxonomy): domain Bacteria; phylum Candidatus Eiseniibacteriota; species Candidatus Eiseniibacteriota bacterium. Next base: position 37,189 of record JABFRW010000020.1, on the reverse strand, counting down.
GCTGCTCGCGCATCTCGCGGTGGTCGAGGTGTTCTGGACGCAAGTCGGGGTGATCGGCCTGCCGGAACCCGATACGGATTCGGTGCTCGGCATGGGCATCGACGACGACGGCCTGCCGCTCCCGGCCGATGCGGAGCCACCGGCGGGCCTGGCGGACCGCGATCTCGCCTGGTACCGCGACAAGCTCGAAGCCGCGCGACGCTACGCCGCGGTTCATCTCCTGCCGCTCACCGATGCCGAACTCGGATCGATCCGCATCCAGAAACGGCGTACGGGCGGCACGCGCGAATTCAACCTTCGCTGGGTTCTGTTCCACCTCCTCGAGCACTTTGCGGGACACTACGGACAGATTCTGCTCATCCGCCATCGGTACCGGGACGTGGCGGGGGACGCGGCGCGTTGAACATCGTGCGCAGCGCACTCGTCGTTCCGGCGGGGCATCGATCCGCAGCGGTGGCGCGTTTCGTCGCCCAGCTCGACGACCTCTCGGAGCGACTGCGCGCGGATACGCGGGGGCTCACGCCCGAGGCACTGAGCTGGCAGCTCGCGCCCGGAATGAACACCATCGGCATGCTCCTCACGCACCTCGCAGTCGCGGAAGTCCATCTGACGGCGGTCGGCCTCGAGGGCCTGCCGACCAGCGATCTTCAGGCGGTGCTGGGACTCGGTCTCGAAGAGGAAGGCATGCCGCTGGCCGCCGGCGCGACCCCTCCCGCCGCCCTCGACGGACGGTCGATCGAGTTCTTCGACGATCTGATGGCGCGGGCGCGCGCGAATACACTGCGGGTCACGTCCCGATTCGAAGACTCCGAGCTGTCACGCGAGGTCGTGCGGCCGCGGTCGGACGGCGGACGACGGGAATTCACCGTCGAGTGGGTGCTGCACCACATGGTCGAGCACTTCGCCGGTCACTACGGCCAGATCCTTCTGCTCATTCACGCTCGAACGAAGCTCGGGTCGCGCGGGTGATGCCGACGCACAAACGCCCCGACTCGGTGAGGAGCCGGGGCGTCGCGTTGCGATTCGGGAAGCGGGCGTGCTACGTGCCCTCGTTCCAGGTCGCCATGTACTTGAGCTGCTCGGCCGTCGGCGAGTCGATGTCGATGCGCATGCTCTTGAGCTTCAGGCGTGAGACTTCCTTGTCGATGTTCTCGGGCACCCCGTAGACCTGCTTCTTGAGCGAGCGATATTTCTTGCGCAGATACTCGACCGACATCGCCTGATTCGCGAACGACATGTCCATCACCATCGCCGGATGGCCTTCGGCTGCGGCCAGGTTGATGAGCCGTCCTTCGCCCAGCAGGTAGACGCGGCCACCGCCCTTGACGCGGAACTCCTCGACGAACGGACGCACGGTCTTGCGCGAGGACGACATGCGCTCGAGCGCGGGGATGTCGATCTCGACGTTGAAGTGCCCGCTGTTCGCGACGATTGCGCCGTCCTTCATGGCGGCGAAATGCTCGCGACGCAGCACCGACTTGTTACCGGTCACCGTGATGAACAGATCGCCACGCCGGGCCGCCTGCTCCATCGAGCTCACCTCGTAGCCGTCCATCGCCGCTTCGAGCGCGCGCAACGGGTCGATCTCGGTAACGAGCACCGTGGCGCCCATGCCCTTGGCGCGCGAAGCCAGGCCGCGACCGCACCAGCCGTAGCCGGCGATCACCACCGTCGAGCCGGCCACCAGCATGTTCGTGCAGCGCAGGATGCCGTCCATGGTGCTCTGGCCGGTGCCGTAGCGGTTGTCGAACAGGTGCTTGGTGTCGGCGTCGTTGATCGCGATCACCGGGTACTTGAGAACCTTGCTGCGAGCCATGGCGCGCAGGCGGGTGACTCCGGTCGAAGTCTCCTCGGTGCCCGCGATGATGTCGCGCAGGAAGCTCTGCTTCTTGGTGTGGAGCACCGTCACGAGGTCGCAGCCGTCGTCCATGGTGATGTGCGGGCGGGCTTCGATGCACGAGACGATGTGCGAGTAATAGGTCTTGTGATCCTCGCCCTTGATCGCGTACGTGGCGATCCCGTAGTGCGACACCAGTGCCGCGGCCACGTCGTCCTGGGTGCTCAGCGGATTCGAGCCGCACAGCAGCACCTCGGCGCCGCCGGCCTGCAGCGTTCGCGCCAGATTCGCGGTCTCGGTCGTGACGTGAAGGCACGCGGCGATGCGCATGCCGCGCAGCGGGCGCTCTTTCGCGAAGCGCGCACGGATCGCACGCAGCACCGGCATGTGCCGATCGGCCCATTCGATGCGCAGGCGGCCCTCGCGAGCGAGACTCGGATCCTTGACGTGACCTCCGACTTCCGAGGAGCTGGAGGTGACCATCGCTTTGCGCTTCGAAGACTTGCGAACCATGCCGTTTCCTTTCCGGAGAAGTGATGCGATCGATCGAAGGCTGGGATCGACGGTGACGAACGCGGGCGATTGTGCCGGAACGGACGATCCGCGGCAAGGCTCGCGAAATTGTCCGTGACTCGACTTCGAATCATTCGTATGCTTTCGCATATGAAACGGACCACTTTGATCCTCGACTCCGGCCTCGACGCCGAACTGCGAAAGCGCGCCGCGCGCGAGCGCCGCACGCTCACGGCCGTCGTCGAGGAAGCATTGCGCGCGGGGCTCGAGTCCCCGGGCCGTGCGCGGCGTACGCGTGTGGTGCTGCCCTCCTATGACCTCGGCCCCTTTCTCGTGAGTCCCGCTCGGCGCGATCGGTGGCCCGCTCCCGCGCGGGCCACCGAGGGTGAGGAGTGATCACCCGCTCCCGGGCGTACTCGGAGACCTCATGATCGCCGTCGACACCAGCATTCTCGCGTGGGCCGCCAATCGGGGCACGCCCGAGCATCCACGCGCCTCACAGGTGCTCGAGGCACTCGCGAATGGTGGACGACCCTGGGCGGTGCCATGGAGTGTCGCGCACGAGTTCCTTGCGCTCGTGACCCACCCGCACGCGGTCGGCCGACCGGCCCGGCCCGAAGAAGCACTGGCGTTTCTGGATCAGCTCGGGACGAGCCCCTCGTTGCGCTTTCTGGGCCCGACCGATCGCCACGCCGCGGTCGCCCGAGAGTTGCTCGCCGGGAGAACCGGCGAGGGTCCGGGACTGGTCGCCGGCTTCGAGACTGCGCTGCTTCTCCGCGAGCACGGCGTCCGCGAACTGCTCTCAGCCGATCGCGACATGCGCGCGTGGCGCTTTCTGGAAGTGATCGATCCGATCCACGGCGCACCGTGGCGTCCCGGCGACGCCCCGGGGCGACGGTATCGTCGGCTCACCCCGCGCGGAACTTAGCGCCCGCGCGCTCCCGCGGGCGCGCTCACGAGCCGGGTTTCTTGAAGGTCCCCGGGTCGACCTCCGGATCGAGCGTCAGTCCCGTCAGTTTCGCTTCGAGAAACGGCTGATCGTCGACCTTGATGGAAAGCCCGTGCGGATACTGGATCGCACCGTGCGCCCGCCAGTCCGAGTAGGTGAGCTCGAGTCGAGCCGGGCCCTGCGGGCCCTCCCCCTGGTAGGCAATTCCCGCGAGCTTACCGTCGGCCGCGAACATCAGCGTCAGGTCGCGCACCTTGCCGCCCTTGATGAGCGCCGCGGCACACGGCTTGCCGTTCAGCTCGATCGGCGCATCCAGCGCCAGTGCTTCGAGCCCGCTGGCGGGACCGAACAGATTCCACAACGAGCGCTCCCACTCCTCGGCCAGTGAAGCAGCGCCCTTCGGATCGTCCTGCACCTGCCCCATCATCGAACGCCACGCGCTCGCGCCATTGACTCCCGAGCGCATCTCCCCCATCGACAGGGTCTGAATCTCGAGCTGGCGATCCGGGAACACCCAGGTATTCCTGCCGGTGAGGCTGAGTTGCTGGCCCTGCATCGAGAGCGTGGCGCTCTGCTCCAGCACCGCCCCCTTGACCGCGGTCCACGCTGCGCGTCCCCCCGCCAGGGCCGCGGCGCGGTCGAGCCACGCGCGTCCCTTTGCGGCCGCCTGGGGCGAAGCCGGAGCGGCAGCGACTTTGGAAGCCGGTGGTGGAATCGCGATGTCGATGCGCTCGACCGGAAGTCCGGCCGAGTCGAGTGCTTGATCGAAGTCCTTCTCCTTGCCAACGATCACCGCGACCTGCTGCGACGGATGGATCTTGCGGCGCGCGGCCTCGAGCACCGACGTGGCGTCGACTCGAGCGAGCGACTGCTGGTAGCGGTCGAGGAAGTCGGCCGGATAGCCGTTGACCTCGTAGAAGGCCGAGCGGAACAGCACCTGCGCAGGCTGTTCGAAATTGAACACGAAGTTGTTCTGCACCGACTGCTTGGCGCTTAGCAACTCCGCTGCTGTGAGCGGGGTTTCGATCAGGCGACGCAACTCTTCGCGCAGCAGGTCGAACGCGACCATCGTGGACTCGCTCTTGGTCAGCGAATACGCGAGAAAGGTGCCGGGACGTCGCCACTGGATGCCGGCGCTCGCGCCGGTCGCGTAGGCCAGCCCGCGCTGGGTGCGGATGCGATTGAACAGCCGCGACTGGAAGCCGCCGCCGAGCGCGGTCTCGAGCACCTGCAGCGCCGCATAGTCGGGATCATCGGCGCGCGATCCAGGTTCGGCCACCACGATGCCCGACTGCGTCACGTCGTCCTTCGGCGCGAACACGATCCGCATCGGCTGACGTCCGGGAGCAGCGGCCGGCTGAGGTGTCGGCGAGCTGCTCTTCGCCCATCCGCCGAATCCCCCCGACAGCCATTTCTTCACGTCCGCCGAGCGGAAGTCCCCGTAGAGCGCCGCCACCATGCGATTCGGGACGAACACGCGGCCATGCAGGACCCGGCAGTCCTCCCGGGCGATCGCGTCGACGGTCGCGTACTCCGGCTCGCGCGCGTTTGGATGGTCCTTACCGAACACCGCCTGATTCGCGACCCGACCCAGCACCGCAAGCATCTCGTCGTTGCGACTCGCGATCGCGCGGCGCAATCCGACTTTCGAGAGTTCGATCTTGTCGTCCGGGAATGCCGGCCCACGCAGCAGCTCGGCCCACAGTCCGATGACCTCCGCGGTGTTCTCGGTCAAGCACCGAAAGCTGCTGCTCGCAAGATCGGAGCTGACGCTGCTGTTCACACTCGCACCGATCTGACCGAGGCGGTCGTCGAGCCAGTCGCCCGCATGCGAAGCAGAACCGCCGCTGCGCATCACTTCACCGAGCAGTGAAGCGAGCCCGACCTTTTCGTTCGGGACCAGTTCCGGCCCCATCGGAAAATAGGCGGTTCCGGACACCACCGGCAGCTCGTGATTCTCGAGCAGATAGATCACTGCTCCGTTCGGCAACGCGAGCCGCTCCGGCTTCGGCACTCGAACCGGACGCAGCTCCGGAACCTCGACCTTGCGCGGATCCCAGTCGGTGTCCGCGGCCCGCGCCGTCCTCGCGTCGGTGGCGCAAGCGACGGCTGCCAGCACGAGCATGACTGCGATCGTGCGCGCGAACACGGATTCGGCCTTTCTCGAGTCGACTCGCATGTCAGCGCCCTCCCGCGGGCGCCTGGCCCGCCGCCGGATTCACGATCATCGCCACGGTGCGCCGCGAGCGCTTCGCGGCGGACTGCAACGCCTGCATGAGGGCGTCGGGCGTCAACGATTGCACGCGCTCCTGCTCGCGGAAGAACTGTCGCCAGTCCCCGTAGAGCGCCTGCGCCTGGGCGAGTTCGCCGGCGAGGCGATCGTTCGCGTCGACCGCACCGAGCTTCTGCGCCTTCATCCGCACCTGATAGCCCGCCACTTCCTCGGCGGTGAACGGATGTGACTCGAGCGTGTCGAGCTCGGCGTAGATCTCGCGCTCCAGCGCTTCGGGATCCTGCCCCGCCGCCGGCGCGACGTACAACATCATCTGGTTCGGATACTTCTCTCCGGGGAAGCCGGTGAACGCCTGCATCGTGGTGGCGGACTTCCGCTCCTTCACGAACTTCTTCACCAGCCGCGAATAGTTGCCGCCGGCGAGCAGGTCGGCGAGCGCCTTGTAGGCGGCGTAGCTCGGATCGGTGGCGGCCGGAATCTTCCAGCCGATCAGGATCTGCGGCTGCGAGCCTTCCTCGATCATCACGCGGCGCTCGGCCCTCTGCTCGGGTTCGACGGTGGTCGGAGGCAGCGGTGGCTCGGCGGCCGAGATCGCGCCGAAGAACCGCGTTGCGACCCGCTTCACCTCATCGAGCGTGACATCGCCCACCACCGCGATCGTCATGTTCTTCGCGACGTAGTAGCGCCGGAAGAAGTCCTCGCCTTGAGAACGGCTGAAGCCCTTGAGGTCGGACGGATGCCCGATTCCACCGAAACCGTAGGGATGCGCCACATACGAGGCATGGATGAATTCGTCGACCAGGCGACCGACCGGCGAGGACTCCACGCGCATCCGGCGCTCCTCGAAAACCACGTCGCGCTCCTTGTAGAACTCGCGGAAGACCGGCTGGACGAAGCCGCCGGCGTGCATGGCACCCCAGAAGTCGAGACGGTTCGATGGCAACGAATAGAAGTAGGCCGTGATGTCGTTCGCGGTGAAAGCGTTGAGATTCTGACCGCCAGCTTCCTCGATCAGCCGGCTCATCTCGTTCGAGACCACGTACTGGTTCGAGGCCTTCATCGCCTCGGTGAGCCCCTGCTCGAGCCCGGCGAGTCGCGTCGAGTCGCCGCGCCCCGCGCGTTGGCGGGCCGCGAACAGCGCCTGCCACGCCGCCTCTTCGGCTGCCAGCAGCGGCTGTTCGGCCGCGAAGTCCGAGGTGCCGATCACGCGCGTTCCCTTGAACGCCATGTGCTCCATCATGTGTGCGAGCCCGGTCGTGCCGATGTTCTCGTCCGACGAGCCGGCATTCACGACCGTGAAGTAGCTGAAGACCGGAGCCTCGTGACGCTCGACGACCAGGAAACGCAACCCGTTCGGGAGCGTGAACTCCTGCACCCGGCGCTCGAGGTTTTCGAGCCCGGTGCGAACGCGGGGCGCGGTGACGCCGGAGCGAATCGGCTTGGACCTCGCCGCGACGGCATTCGACGCGCCGCTCCAGACCGCAGCGAGCGCGAGTGTCACGCAGGTCGCGAGCACGAGAACGGCGTGCCCGCGGCGGCTCGTCTTCATGACGGAACCTCCTCGAGTGGGATTGGAACCGAGGAAAACGGGCCGACTATGGCACAGCCATGAGCGACGACCAAAGCAAACGGGCGCCCCGTCCGAGGCGCCCGTCCCATCATGTCCGTCGAGCCCTACACGCTCTTCGCGAGCAGCTTCGCCTTGTCGGTGCGTTCCCATGTGAAGCCAGGGCCGGTGCGGCCGAAGTGGCCGTAGGCCGCAGTCTTTCGATAGATCGGGCGGCGCAGCTTGAGAACCTCGATGAGGCCCTTGGGCGTCAGGTCGAAGTGCTTGAGCACCAGGTCCGTGAGCTTCCTGTCACTCACCTTGCCGGTTCCGTTCGAGTCCACCATCACGCTGACGGGCTCGGAGACGCCGATCGCATACGCGATCTGGACCTCACAACGGTCGCACAGGCCCGAGGCCACGAGATTCTTGGCCACGTAGCGCGCGCCATAGCTCGCCGAACGGTCGACCTTCGTCGGGTCCTTGCCCGAGAACGCGCCGCCGCCGTGGCTGCCGACGCCACCATAGGTGTCGACGATGATCTTGCGGCCGGTCAGTCCGGTGTCCGCCATCGGCCCACCCTTGACGAACGATCCGGTCGGGTTGATGTGATACGTGATGCGACCCTTTGCGAAACGCTTCGGCAGCACCGGCTCCACCACGTGCTTGATGACGTCGCGGCGGATGCGCGACTGCGCGATGCCGTCGGCATGCTGGGTCGAGACCACCACGGTATCGACCTTCACGGGACGCAGCCCGTCGTATTCGATCGTGACCTGAGACTTCCCGTCGGGGCGCAGGTAGGGAATGATGCCCTGGCGCCGCACGTGTGCGAGCCGCTTGGTGATGGCGTGCGCAAGCATGATCGGCAGCGGCATGAGCTGAGGGGTTTCGCGGCACGCGAAACCGAACATCAGCCCCTGATCGCCGGCCCCACCGGTGTTGACACCCATCGCGATGTCCGGCGACTGGTTGTCGATCGTCGTCATGACGGCGCAGGTGTGGCTGTCGAAGCCGTACTCGGCACTGTCGTAGCCGATCTCGCCGATCACCCGGCGCACCAGCTCCGGAACTTCGACGTAGCCGCGGCTCGAGATCTCACCGGCGACGATCGCGAGACCGGTGGTGACCAGCGTCTCGCACGCCACGCGGCTCATCTTGTCCTGGGTGAGCAGCGCGTCGAGCACCGCGTCGGAGATCTGGTCGGCGATCTTGTCCGGGTGGCCTTCGGTGACCGACTCGGACGTGAACAGGTGTCGGGCTCCCATCGGGGCTCCTCTGAATGTTCGTGATTGGCGCGGCGCGCCACGAGCGGCGCGAACCGGATCGTGCTAGGAGCGTCCCGAGGCGGTACCGAGACGCTGTTTGAACTCGTCGATGCTGTCGATCGAAGTGGGATCCACTCCACGCAGCAGGGCCAGATACAGACTCACGTAGTCGCCATACGCTGCGAGCCATGCGAGCCGTGCCACACGCCCCGCCGCCGGAGGCGCGAGGTGAATCACCTCGGCACCTTGCCGCTCGACGTATTCGCCGGTGAGCGAGAGCCGTCTCGCCACTGCGGGGGCCAGCTCGGAATCCTCGAGCAGCAACACCGCCGCGGGAGTTGCGTCCTCGCGCGCCCGTTCCCAACCCACAATTTCATTGTGGTTGAGCTCGGGCACCACCGCCGAATGGCCGGGGACCTTAGCATTTTCGTTGAACTGCTGTCGCCAGCGCGCCGCGATCGGTTCGGTCGGGCCGGCTGCGGCGTAGATGTAGAGCGGTCGGCCGGCCAGCCGTCGCGCGAGCTGCTTGGCGGGATTGCGCGCTTCGGGCACCGCAGAGCCCAGGATTCCGTTCAGTTCGCGCACCGCGCCTGCGGCCTCTCGCCAGGCCGCACCGGGATCGTCGACCCAGCCGAGTGCCGCGAGCAGGTGGGTGAGCGTCACCCATGCGGCGTACATCGCGGCGCGCGGCGGCGAACCTGGCGGCAGCGGTGCACACGAGACTCCATCGCGACGGCAGGATTCGGCGAGCGTTCCGCCGGTGCTCATGGCGACTCGATCGAGCCCCAGCGAGCCGGCGTGATCGTAGAGTGCAAGCGTCTCCTCGGTGTTGCCCGAGTACGAACTCAGCAGCGCGAGCGCTCCGCGGCCGGCCCAGGCGGGCCAGCGGTAGTCACGAACGGCGAGCAGCGGCGCGGGCAGTCGGTCGGAATAAAGCGATGCACAGAGATCCGCGGCGATCGCCGAGCCACCCATCGCGCCCGCGGCGATCAGCCGTGGTGCACTCGGCAGCCGCCACTGGAAACCGTCGAGCCGCGCGAGCTGCGCTTCGATCTGATCGGGAATCGTCTCGATCCGCGCCGTCATGCCGCTCGGATCGCGACGCTCGTAGGGTGGCTCGAGCGCAATCACGACGCGCTCCGATCCACGGTGTCGAGCACCGGCAGGTGTTGCGCGCCCCATGCCTTCAACAACTCGGCGACCTGTTCGCCCGATCCCAGTTCGAGCGCACGGTCGGCGAGTTCGCGCGCGCCGGCGAGCGAGACGCGACGGATCGCCGCCTTGACGCGCGGCAGGTCGAAACACGAAACGCTCAGCTCTTCGACCCCGATACCGATCAGCAGCACTGCGGTGAGCGGGTCGCCGGCCATCTCGCCGCACACCCCGGCCCAGCGCCCCGCCGCCAGCGCGCATTGGACGGTGTGGCGAATGCTGCGCAACACCGCCGGATGCAGCGGCTGGTACAGATGCGCGAGGCGTTCGTTGTCACGGTCCATGGCGAGCGTGTACTGCGTGAGGTCGTTGGTCCCGATCGAGAAGAATGCCGACTCCCGCGCCAGGTGATCGGCCACCCACACCGCGCTCGGCGTCTCCACCATCATTCCGACTTCGAGCTGCTCGTCGAACGCCACTCCCGTGCTGCGCAGCTCGTCCGCGACCTCGTGACACAGCGCGGTCGCGCGGCGCAGCTCCTCGAGGTTCGAGATCATCGGAAACATGAGCCGTGCACGGCCGAACGCGCTCGCCCGGTAGATCGCGCGGATCTGAGCGCGGAAGATCTCGGGATGGTGGAGAGCGAAGCGGATGCCGCGGTAGCCGAGAAACGGATTGGTTTCGTGCGTCGTACCCAGGTACGAGGCGACTTTGTCGCCGCCCAGGTCCATGGTGCGGAAGATCACCGGCCGCGGGGCGAGTCGCTCGGCCACCGAGCGATAGGCCCGGAACTGTTCCTCCTCGCTCGGCAGAGACGCACGGTCCAGATAGAAGAACTCGGTGCGGAACAGCCCGATGCCGTCGGCGCCCGCCTCGGCGACGTTCTCGACGTCGCCCGGCAATTCGATGTTCGCGCCGAGCTCGATGCGCTTGCCGTCGAGCGTCACCGCCGGCAGTTCGCACAGCTCTCGCAATGCGCGACCGGTGCGTTCGAACTCGACCCGGCGCGCGCGATACTCCGCCAGCTCCGCGGCGTCGGGCTGCAGATCGACGACGCCGCGATCTCCGTCGACCACGCCGATCTGGGAGGTGCGCGCGTGCTGCACCGCTCCGCGCGCTCCGACCACCGCCGGGATTCCGCGCCCGCGCGCCACGATCGCGCTGTGCGAGGTGCGCCCGCCGACCTCGGTGACGAGGCCCAGCACGCGCTTGCGGTCGAGTAGCGCCACGTCGCTGGGACCGACATCGTGAGCGATCACGATCGCGGGCTCGGTGAGCGCCAGTGGACCGCGCTGCCCACCGCCGACCAGATAGCGCAGCACTCGACGCTCGACGTCGAGAATGTCGGCGTGCCGCTCGCGCAGGTACTCGTCCTCGACGCTCTGCAGCCGCGTCGCCACCGCGCCCATGTAGTCGCGGAACACCACTCCGGCGTTGCGAAGCTGCGTGCGGATCCCGTTCTCGATCGCACGGCGCAGCTCCGGATCCTCGAGGATCATGAGATGCGCAGCGTAGATCGCGGCCTCCGCCTCGCCGAGCTCCGCTGCGATGCCGTCCCGGATCTGCTCGAGATCGCGGCGTGCGAGTCCCAGCGCGCGCTCGAACAGCGCGAGTTCCTCGTCGACGCGCTCCGCGCGGATCGGGAACTCGCGGATCGCGAACTCTTCGCTCTGCATCACCACGATCGGCCCCACGGCGAGGCCCGGCGAAGCGGCGATACCCACGATCTTCACGCCATGCCCCCGAATCGACTGTCGACGAGCTGCTTGAGCGCCGCGACCGCCTCGACCTCGTCGGGCCCCTGCGCTCGAATGTGCAGCACCGCTCCGTTCTCGGCCGCGAGGCCGATCAAGCCCAGGATGCTCTTACCGTTGACCTCGGTATCGCCGTGCCTCACGAACACTTCGCATCGAAACTTGCCGGCCGTCTGCACGAACACACCGCAGGTTCGCACGTGCAGCCCCGACTCATTGAGCACCAGTACGTCGGCCTCGGTCACAGCCGCCACCCCACGATCAGGCACAGCGCTCCGAGCCCGAGCGCCCACTGGGTGGGCGACGGGCGCGAGCGAAGTGCCGCCAGAAGTCCGAACATCATGCCGCCGAGTAGTGCCGCCTGCCACGGCGCCGGGCGTGGATTGCCGCCGGGCGCCAGCAGCAGCGCCACCACCACACCCGCGAGCGCGCAGCCGGCGAGCGAGAGATTGCGCATCACGCTTTCGATCCGAGCGCGCAGCGTGCCCCCCAGCACGGCGGGACCTTCACGGTAGCCGATCCCGACCCCGGCGTGCCTCAGCGGCAGGTGAAACGCGTTGTAGGCGAGCCACAGCGCGAGCGCGCCGTAACGGCTGCCACCGGCGGCGAGCGCGATGCCGAGCAGCCCGGCGAACGGGCGCAGCGTGAACCAGAAGAAGCGGTCGCCCACCGCCGCCAGTGCCGAACCGAGCACCGCCTTGGTTCGCGCGACCGCATCGGCATCGACCGGCTCTCCGGCTGCACGCCGCTCCTCGAGTGCCGCAACCGCACCGACCGCCAGCGACGCGAGCGTCGGCTGCGTATTGAAGTACGCCGTGTGCTCGGCGAGCCGCGCGCGACGTTCCGAGGCATCCGGAATCAGTCGTTCGAGCAGCGGCTCGATCGCGAACGCCCAGCCGATGCCCTGCTGGCGCTCGTAGTTCCAAAGCGCCTGCAGCAGATGCGTGCGCCACGAGCTGCGGCCGAGGTCGAACGCGGTCAGTTTCGCCATGTCAGCCGGTGCCGACCATGAGATAGAGCCAGGTGGCGAGCAGTGCGGCGCCGAACAGCGCGCCTCGCACCAGCCGCCGCTGCAGGAACGCATGCAGCACCTGGGCGATTCCGAGCCCGAGCCACACCGGTTCGGCGAGCGCCCACGCGCGCGCCAGTCGGATCGACTCGTGTGCGACGAGTCCCCGTGTCGCGAATGCGCCGAGGCCGATCGCGACCGCGCAGAAGCTGGCGCCGATCGCAAACGCGAGCACCACCGCGGCACCATGCGCCTGCGCGAGCGCGCCCGCACGCCCGGCGCGCACCGCGTCTTCGCACCAGTGCGCGAGTCCTTCATTGTGGCGCCGCTGCCACTTGATGATCGGCACCCCGAGCACCGCGACGATCAGGCCCGACAGCACCCCGATCACGGCGCACGCATCGCGCGTGACAAGAAACGGCTGCTCGGACGCCAGCAGCACCGCGAGCCCCGCACCCACGACTCCCCCGGTCGCGTAGTCCTCGGGAGTGCGTGCGCCGACCGGAAGCGTGCTGGTCGCGAGCACCTGCAGCACCATGCCGACCATCAGCGCGGTGTGCAGATCACCCCACCACCAGCCGATCAGCGTCGCGGTGACGAGCGGCTGCGAGAGCAGCGTCTGAGCGACCGGCGTGGCGTCGACCGCGGCGACGCCGCCGAGTACCAGTGTCGGACCGATCGGGGCGATCACGGCGGTGTGGCTCCGCCGAGCGATGGATCGAGATGGACGAGCGACTCGGGTCGAGCCGCCGGAACGTCCTGCACGTCGAGTCGGATCCCGGCGCCGAGCAGCGCACGCGCCTGAAGGCGATCGTGCTCGTCGAGATACACGGACTCGTGAACCTTGGTCTTGCCGGGCGCATAGTGCAGCCCGCCGATGTTCATGGTTCGCACCGGCGCGCCGGCCCGCACCAGCGCGAGCGCCGCAGCGAGGTCCCGCACCAGCAGGAAGGCGGGTTCGGGCGCGGCGGCCTCGGTCTCCCAGGCGGCGGCGACTTCGGCAATGCTCACCACCCGCACCTCGACGCCCGGTGCGGTTCCGGCGAGCAGTTCACGCTCCCAGGCGTCCGCGGCCGCTGCATCGTCGGCGACCCAGATGCGACGCGGCTGCATGCGGCTGCCCCACGCCACGACGACCTGGCCGTGGATGAGCCGGTCGTCGATGCGCACCAACGCCCAGCTCATGGATGAGGGCCGCGCTGCAGGCGGATGCTCTCCTGCCCCTTTCGCACCAGCCGATCCGCCAATTCCTGCACCGGCAGCTGATCCCGGTTGTGCAGGAAGTCCACGAAGGTCGGAAGGTTGACGCCGGTCACCACCACGATGTCGCCGTGACCGCGCGCCGCCAGCGCTCCGCACACGTGGCACGAACCACCCCACACGTCGGTCAGCACCAGGCCACCCTCGCGCCACGAACCCACCCGGCTCTCGATCAGCGACTCGAGGCCATCGCGCGACAGACCGCCGTTCGAGAGCGCCTCGATGTCATCGACCGGACCATAGAGTCGCGAGGCCGCCGCCAGCAGCGCCGCGGCGAGCCCTTCGTGCATGACCAGAATTGCGGGAACGCGGCTCATTCCGTGTCCTCCCGCACCAGCGCCTTGGCGGCGCTCTTGCGCTTCATCAGCTCGATCAGGTGCTGATTGAGTCGCTCCGCCGGCGAGTAGCCGCCGGTGACCTTCACGAGATAGTTGAGCGCGATCACTTCGGCGATGACCGTGATGTTCTTGCCGGGCGTGATCGGGATCTGCACCAGCGGAATGTCCACGCCCAGGTATCGGGTCTTGCGCTCGTCGAGCCCCAGGCGATCGTACTCCTCCTCGGCGGACCATTCGCGCAGGTTGACCTCGACCTCGACGCGCTTCTGCAGGCGGATCGATCGGATCCCGAAGATCGCCTGCACGTCGATGATGCCGAGCCCTCGAATCTCCATGTGATGGCGAAGCAGCTGATTGCCGGTACCGATCAGAACGTCGCCGTGCCGCTTGGTGATCGTCACCACGTCGTCCGCCACCAGTCGATGCCCGCGCTCCACCAGGTCGAGCGCGGTCTCGGACTTTCCGATCGAGCTGCGGCCGGTGAACATCAGTCCACAGCCGTATACGTCGACCAGGGATCCGTGCACGGTCATCGAGACCGCGAACATGTGATCGAGGTAGCCGGTCAGCGAGTGGATGAACGGCGTGGTGCTCTGCGGCGTCCGGTACACCGGCACCTGGCGCGCATTCGCGCGTTGAAGCAGGTACGGCGGCACCTCGAGGCCCTTGCACACCACGATCAGCGGCATGTCGAAGTGGAACAGGCGATCGATCGCGGCACGGACGCCGGCGGGATCGAGTGTCGCGAGATACGTCATCTCGGTCTGCGCGAGGATCTGGATGCGCTCGGGCAGGAAGTTCTCGACGAAGCCCATGAGCGCCATGCCGGGGCGATGGATGTCGCTGACGGTGATCTCGGCGTTCGAGGCGAGCGACTCGGTGAGCACCTCGAGCTGCAGTTCCTGACGCTGATCCTCGAACAGTCGTGCCGCGCTGACGCTATCCACGAGACCTCAATCCTCCGCCGGTTGGCCGTCGAGCCAGTCGAACGGCTCCTCGGCATCCGGGCGTGCACCGTCGCTCGGTTCGTCGGCGATGCGCACGTGCTCGGTACGCCGATGGTCCACGGCGCGGTCCTTCAAGCGTCGCAGCCGTTCCTCGAGCTTGGATGCCGCCAGATCGATCGCGACCCGTGCTTCGTCGGCCTGCTCGCGGCTCACCAGTTCGCGACGCCCGACCCTCAACGTCACCTCGGCGGTGTAGCCGTGCTTTTCGGCCGTGACAATCAGGTGCAATTCGTCGCTCTGAACCCGGTTGCGGCCCCACACCAGAAACTTCGTGAGGCGGTCGAGGCGCTCCTGTGCGTGGGAGCGCTCGGGCGATTCGAGTGTGAAGTGGCGTGCGGTGGTCGTGACATGCATGGCGGAACCTCCGAAAGCTGCGGCCGGGTCGGCATCGGGCTCAGGCCACGCGGCGCCGAAAACGCGCCGGCAGGATGCTCAGCTGCTCACGGTACTTGGCCACGGTCCGACGCGCGATCTTGAGCCCTTTCTCGTGCAGCAGCTCGGCGATGCGCTGATCGGAAAGCGGGTCCTTCTTGTCCTCCTCGTCGATGAGCGTCTTGATGATGTCCTTGGCGGTTCGCGCCGAGACATCTTCTCCGTCCTCGGTTTCGAGGCCACTCGAGAAGAAGAACTTCAACTCGAAGACGCCGCGGGGCGTCTGCACGTACTTGCCGCTGCACACCCGGCTCACGGTGGACTCGTGCATGTCGATCTGGCGCGCCACCTGCTGCAGCGTGAGCGGACGCAGGAACGCGATGCCCTTGTCGAAGAACTCGCGCTGCTCGCGGATGATGCAGTTCATCACTTTGATCATGGTGCGACGGCGCTGTTCGATGGTCTGGATCAGCCACCGCGCGGAATTGAGCTTGGTCTGAATGTACTCGCGGGTCTTGGCGCCCTCCGAATCACGCGGCGCGGACTTCTTGTCGCGCAGCACACTCTCGTAGGCGGAGGAGATCCGAAGGCGCGGGACGTTGCGGTCGTTGAGCAGCACCACGTATTCCTCGTCGACACGCTCGACCAGCAGGTCCGGCACCACGTAGCGCGGATCGTCATCCGAAACCTGGAGGCCCGGACGCGGATTGAGGGTCGCCACCGCGTCGGCCGCCGTCTGCACCTCCTCGACCGACACCTTGAGCTGGCGTGAGATCTCGGGAAACCGGCGGTTCACGAGGTTGTCGAACTGGTCGTGGATGAGCTGCCAGGTCAGCGTGCCCTTGTCGCTGCGCGTCTCGAGCTGGATCAGCAGGCACTCGCGCAGGTCGCGCGCCCCCACCCCGGCGGGCTCCAGCGCCTGGATCACCTGGAGGACCGATTCGACTTCGACGACGGTGCGGCCGGTCGCGGTCGCAATGTCTTCGGGGATCGCCATGAGATAGCCACGGTCGTCGAGCGAGCCGACGATGAATTCGGCGATCAGGATCTGTTCGGGCTTGAGGCTCAGGAAGCTCAACTGCTCGAGCAGGCTCTCGGCCAGCGAGGTCCGGGTGACCTGAACCTTCTCGAGAAACTCCGGATTCGACTCGGACGGCGGCACGTAGGTGCGGTCGAACGAGCCGTCCTGCATGTATTCCGTCCAGTCGACCTGGTCTTCCTCGTTCGGATCGCCGGCTTCCTCGTTGTCCTTCTCGTCGTTCGAATCTTCGGCTGCGTTGTCCTCGCTCTCGGTCACTTCGTCGACCTCTTCGAGCATGGGGTTCTGCATGATTTCCTGCTTGAGGATCTGCTGGAGCTCCAGAGTCGGCACCTGCAGGAGCTTGAGCGCCTGCTGCAGGCGCTGGGTCATGATCAGCGCCGGCCGTTGCGACAACTGGAGGGAGTGCTTCATTTCCATGATGACGTACTCCGATTCACAGCGAGAACCGCTCGCCGAGGTAGATCTGACGAGCCCGTGGATCGTTCGCAAGCTCTTCGGCCGATCCCTGCAGCAGGATGCGACCCTCGTACATGATGTAGGCGCGATCGGTGATGCGCAGCGTCTCGCGCACGTTGTGATCGGTGATCAGTACCCCGAGTCCGCGCTCGCGTAACCGCTTGACGACGTCCTGGATCTCGGCCACCGCGATCGGATCGATGCCGACGAATGGTTCGTCGAGCAGCATGAACTGCGGCTGGCGGGCCAGCGCGCGTGTGATCTCGACGCGGCGCCGCTCGCCTCCCGACAACTTGTGAGCATGCCGGTCGGACAGGTGCGTCAGATTGAGGTCGTCGAGGAGCGTCGCGAGGCGCGCCTCGCGGTCCGCGCGGCTCATCTTCATGGTCTCGAGCACCGCGAGCACGTTGTCGCGCACGCTCAGCCGCCGAAAGATGCTGGGCTCCTGCGCCAGGTAGCCGAGCCCCATGCGGGCGCGCTGGTAGACCGGTGCGTCGGTGATGTCGCGATCGTCGAGCAGGATGCGACCGCGCGTCGGTCGCAACAATCCGACGATCATGTAGAACGAGGTCGTCTTGCCGGCGCCGTTCGGCCCCAGCAGCCCGACCACCTCACCGGGTCGCACGTGGATCGACACGTCGTCCACCACCCGCCACTTGCCGTAGTAGCGCTCGAGATTCTCGGCCACCAGACCGCTGCCGAGCGGCGCGCGGACGGGTGCGTCGGCTGACGACGGCGCGATCGCGGGTCCCGCGCTCATCGCGGCCCCTCACTGATGCCGCCGCCCGACTGAGTCCGGACCACCGCCTTGACCTCGCGCTTGAACTCGTAGTGCTCGAGGTTCGGATCGCTCTCGAATCCGTAGCCGGTGAGCACGTTGCCGCGCCGTTCGATCCGCACGAAACGGTCCGAGAAGATCTTCTGCGAGTCGTTGTCGAATCGCAGCTCCTCGGTCGTCATGCGCGTGCCCTCGGTGGTCTGCATGACCACGTGACCGCGGGCGATCATGTCGTGAGCGACCTGATGCAGTTCGCCTTCGTCGGCGGTCAGCGTCGAGGTGCGCTTGCCGTCGCGGCCGAAGAAGTCGACACGCACCACGCGTCCCGCGATCAGCGCACGTGCGTTGTAGATTGCAGCGCTCTGGGCGTAGAGCTTCCACTGGATCGCGCCGGCGTCGGTCTCGTCGACCGAGAAGTCGCTCACTTCCTGGTCGGGAAGCTCGGCCGAGGCGGCGCCGGTTCGGGCCGTGCGTTCGTGCCCGCAGCCCGCCAGCAGCGTCAGCCCGAGCACGGCCAGACACGCGATCCCAAACCACGGGAAACGCGGTGCACGAGCTTGGAAGGGCCGGTCCTGACGAGGCATCGAGATCCTCTTCTTGCGCGACGATCGCACGCTAACAGACGACTCAGGCACCGGCAAGCACACGGTGTGCCATCAATTCGTTCCATGGTTATCGGCCTGAGCCACGCGGACTTGACGCTCGCGAATCACGCCTGTCGATGGTTGGACGACGTGTCGAGGCTCGGAGCAGGGGCCGGCACGTACGCGCGAAACTAGGCGCCGGCTCGCAGGCAGTCGTGCAGGTGCAGCACGCCGACCGGACGACGCTCCTCGTCGACGACCACCAGCGCGGTGATCGGGCCCTGCGGACGTTCCTCCATGGCGCGGACCGCGGCGGCCACCAGGGCCTCCGGCGCGATGGTGCTCGGGGTGCGCGTCATGACGTCGATCGCACGCAGCCCCCACGGATCGCGGTGCTGCACCAGGATGCGCTTGAAGTCGCCGTCGCTCACGAGCCCCGCCAGCCGGCCGGAGGAGTCGAGCACCGTCGAGACGCCGAGACGCTTGTCCATGATCTCGAGCATCACGTCTCGAAGGCCCGCCGACTCGGCGACCTTCGGCAGCTCGTCGCCCCCGTGCATCAGCTCGCTCACTCGACGTGCGGCCGCGCGACCGATCACGCCGCCCGGATGCAGGAAGCGGAAGTCCTCGGGCTTGAAGCCCCGGCGCTCGAGCAGCGCGACCGCGAGGCAGTCGCCCATCACCTGAGCGAGCGTGATGCTGGTGGTGGGCGTCAGGTCCATCGGACACGCCTCGCGCACCGGCCCGGTCACGAGCGCCACGCGGCTGCGTTTCGCGAGCGCCGAGCGCGGCTCCGTCACGATGCTGACGAGCGGAATGTCGTGACGCTCGAGATAGGGCAACAGCGCCAACAACTCCTCGCTCGCCCCGCTCTTCGAGAGGAACAATGCCGCATCGCCGCGCATGAAGAGTCCGGCGTCGCCGTGCAACGCGTCGGTGGGATGCAGGAAAACGGCGGGTGTGCCGGTGCTGGTCAAGGTTGCCGCGAGCTTGTGCGACATCAGCCCCGACTTGCCGACTCCCGAGACGATCACCTTGCCCTGACAACTCGCGAGCAGCTCGACGGCGGCCAGGAACTCGTCGCCGAGCCGCGCCTCGAGCCCCGCGACCGCGGCGGACTCGATCCGCACCACTTCGCGCGCCAGCTCGAGCAGGCGCTCGCTCACTCGATGACCTCGTAGCGCCTGAGCACGTCGTCCCAGCGCCCGTTGTGCTGAAGCAGCATCTCGACCGCCTCGCGAACGGCGCCGAATCCGGCGCGGGCCAGCGTGACGTCGCGCGCGAACTCGATCACCTGCGGTGCGGCGTCCGCGACCGCGATCGGCCAGCCGACACGCTTCAGCATCGGGACGTCCGGCAGGTCGTCGCCGACCATCGCACACTCGATCCAGCGCGCCTTCTCCCGGGCGAGCACCTTCTCGGCCACCGCGACCTTGTCCTTTATCCCGAGGTAGCACTCGAGTTTGAGATCACGCATCCGCGCCTCGACCGCCAGCGACGCGCGGCCCGAGATCACGATCGGGAGCAATCCCGAGTCGCGCGCCCACTCGAGCGCCAGTCCGTCGCGCACCCAGAAGTTCCGGGCATCCCCGTCGGCGCGCATGGTGATCAACCCGTCGGTCATCGTTCCGTCGACGTCCAGGAACAGCACGCGCACCGGTCCGTCCACCGGCGCCGCATAGCGCAGGTCGCCTGCACGGCCGCTCGGAGCGCGACGCTCAGGCATGGGCGCGCTCGCGCGCCGCTTCGTGCATGCGGCATGCTTCGTCGAGGAAGCGCTCGGTCTCCGCGAGCGGCAGCTGGGTCGCGGAATCGGAGAGCGCGCGTGCCGGCTCGGGATGCGCTTCGAAGAACACCCCCTCGACGCCGCATCCGACCGCGGCACGCATCAATGGGAATGCGAACTCGCGCCGACCCCCGCTGGTTTCGCCGCCCGGTCGCTGAAGGCTGTGCGTCGCGTCGTAGAGCACCGGCCAGCCGAAGCCGCGCATCACCACCAGGCCGCGCATGTCCACGACCAGGTCACCGTATCCGAACGTCGTACCGCGTTCGGTCAGCAGGATGCGCTCGCAGCCGCCTGCGGTCAGCTTTTCGATCACCTGCTGCATGTCGGACGGCGCGAGGAACTGACCCTTCTTCACGTTGACCGCGCGACCGCTGCGCGCCGCCGCCTGCAACAGCGAAGTTTGACGCGACAGGAACGCCGGAATCTGCAGCACGTCGGCGACCTCGGCGGCGGCGGCGATCTCGGATTCGTCATGGACGTCGGTGAGGATCGGAACACCGACTTCGCGCTTGACCCGAGCGAGGATCGCGAGCGCCTCGGCCGGAGGCGGACCCTCGAACGATCGGACGCTCGAGCGGTTCGCCTTGCGATACGACGCCTTGAAGACGAACGGCAGCCCGCGCGCCTCGCATGCTCGCCGCAGGTGCGAGGCGACTTCGAAGCACATTTCGGCATTCTCGATCACGCACGGGCCGGCGACGATCAGCAGCCGCTCGGAACCCGCCTCGGCAGCGCCGATCGAGAAACGCTTCATGCTTCCGACCCCGCGCCCCGACGCGTCGCACGGCTCGGCAGCTCGTCGTGTTCCTCATCGGACACGCGCGGATCATGGTGAGGCTGGAAATCGTTGTGGCCGAGTCGCGCCAGGCGGCGTTCCAGCGCCGCGCGCACGAAGTCGACGAACAGCGGGTGCGGATCGTGCGGGCGCGACTTGAGTTCGGGGTGGAACTGAACGGCCAGGAACCACGGGTGGTCCGGCAGCTCGACGATCTCGACCAGTTCGCGACCCACGCACTTGCCCGACAGCACCAGCCCGCGCGACTGCAGCTGGGTCGCGTACTTGTTGTTGAACTCGTAGCGGTGACGGTGACGCTCCTCGACTTCGGTCTTACCGTAAGCGCGCGCCGCGAGGCTGCCGGGCTTGAGCGCGCAACGATACGAGCCGAGCCGCATGGTGCCACCCTTCTCGGTCACGCCGGTCTGCTCGCTCAACAGATCGATCACCTTGTGCGACGCACCGTGATCGAACTCGCTGGAGTTCGCTTCCGGCCATCCGGCCACCGAGCGCGCAAATTCGATCGTCGCGACCTGCATGCCCAGACACAGTCCGAAGTACGGAATGCCGCGCTCGCGGGCGAATCGCGCCGCCAGCACTTTGCCCTCGATCCCGCGCTCACCGAAGCCTCCGGGGACCAGCACCCCGTCGAGCTCCGCGAGCTGTGCGGCCGCCCCCTCGCGCTCCAGGTCCTCACCTTCGATCCAGCGCAGTTCGACGCGCGCCTGATGCGCCGCGCCTGCATGGATGAACGACTCCATGATGCTCTTGTAGGCGTCGCGCACGTGCGTGTACTTGCCGACGATGCCGATCGTGCACTGGCGCGTCGGCTGCGTGACGCGGGTCACGAACGCGTTCCACGCCTTGAGTTCGGTGTCCCCCGCCTCGATGCCGAGCTCGCGCACCACCAGATCGTCGAGTCCGCCTTCGTGGAAGACGCCGGGCACCTCGTAGATCGAGCTCACGTCGGTCGCCGCAATCACGGCTTCCTCGGGCACATTGCAGAACAGCGCGATCTTGTTGCGCACCTCGGTCGGCAGCGGTGCTTCGCTGCGGCACAGCAGGATGTCGGGCTGGATGCCGATCTCGCGCAGCTCCTTCACGCTGTGCTGAGTCGGCTTGGTCTTGACCTCGCCCGCCGCCTTGATGAACGGCACCAACGTCACGTGCACGAACAGCACGTCGCGCCGATGCTCGAGCTTGAGCTGGCGAACCGCCTCCAGAAACGGCAGCGATTCGATGTCGCCGACCGTGCCGCCGATCTCGACGATGTGGACGTCGGCCTCGGAGGCAAGGCTCAGCGAGTGAATGCGGCGCTTGATCTCGTCGGTCACGTGCGGAATCACCTGCACGGTGCGTCCCAGGTAGTCGCCGCGCCGCTCCTTGGAAAGAATCGAGTCGTAGACCTGTCCGGCGGTGACGTTGTGGCTGCGCGTGACCGAGACTCCGGTGAAGCGTTCGTAGTGCCCGAGGTCGAGATCGGTTTCCGCTCCGTCGTCGGTGACGTAGACCTCGCCGTGCTGGAACGGGCTCATGGTGCCCGGATCGATGTTCAGGTAGGGATCGAGCTTCTGAAGCGTCACGCGTAGTCCCCGACTCTTCAGCAACAGCCCGAGCGAAGCCGCGGCAATCCCCTTGCCGAGCGACGACACGACGCCACCGGTCACCACCACCATCTTGGCCATGGCTCTCGTCTCCCATCCCTCTCGCGGAGGGTCCGCGATCCGGTCAGCGGCGCATCCTGGCCCCGACCCGCTCCTGGTCCGGCGTCACCCGCCCATCGGGTGTGCCATGCCGCGAACCGTGTGGCTCAACCCCGCAAAGCGACGCGCCGCCCCGGGCGGGTCAGCGCCCAGAACGGCGACGAGGTTCGATCCATGCACGCGAGGCACGGAAGCGCACGCTAGCACAGGGCGGCGGGGCGAGCGAGCGGAGTTCAGCCCGCGCCGCTTCTCGCCGAAAACCCACGGGACTTGCCCCCGTCCCGAAAGGAGTAGGCATGGGTCGCACCCTGCAAAAGTTCCTGCTCGCCGTATTGCTGCTGGCGTTGATCGCGATCGTCGGGCTTCCCTACCTGTCGCAATGGGCGGTGCGCTCGCTCGCCACCGGCGAATTCCGGCGCGCCGAGTCCGTGTGGCGCACGAAGTACGTCGCGCCGTTTCGAGCGCGTCTCGAGTTGCGAGCATTCGACGCGCTCGAAGCGAAGGCCGCCGAGCTGCGCTCGAGCCGCGAGTGCTTTCCGAGCGGGGTCGCGAAACTCGGCGCATTCTACGAGGAGACGTTCGGCCGACTGCCGCAGGAGCGAATGAGGGATCCGGATGCGTGGCTGCTGCACCTGGAGCGCCTGCGCGAGTGGGTGGACACGCGACCGGGCTCGATCACGGCGCGCGTCGCCCTCGCCCACGCGCTCATCGGCCGCGCCTGGGCGGCGCGCGGTGGCGGATGGGCATCCTCGGTCTCCGAGGCACGCGCGCAGAGCTTCGAGCACGATCTCGACGAAGCACGTCAGCTGCTCCTGAGCTGCGCTCCCGCGGCGCGTGACGAGGCCGAGTGGTACCGCGCGCTGATGAAGACCCAGCACGGCCTCGGCGATGACCCGGCGTATCGCGAGACCTATCGGATCGCGTTCGATCGCTTTCCCGAAGACGAGCGGTTTCACATCGGCATGGCCGGGCACCTCATGCCGCGCTGGTTCGGCCAACCCGGGGAGTGGGAACGGTTCGCCGAGAGCTGCGCGTCGCAACTCCCGGATTCGATCGGCGACGAAATGTACGTGCGCATGTTGGTCGACCAGGATCGATTCGCCTTGAACCTGTTCCGCGAGCATCCGCAGCTGTCGTGGGAACGCACGCGACGCGGAGCGGATGCGTGGCACCGTCGCTGCCCGGGCTCCACCCAGCCGATGAGCGCGCTCGCGCTGTTCGCGTGGCAGACGGGACACCGTGAGGACGCCCGACGCGCGTTCGAAGCGATCGGCGACACCCTGGAGCTGGACGTGTGGCACTTCGACTTCCGATTCGGCGATGCCCGCAAGTGGGCGCAGGCCGGAGTCCCGGCGCTCGCGAACCGCGACTAGAAGTCGTACTCCTGAATCGGTTCGCCCGCGCTCTTGGCCGAACGCAGCTTTCCAGGTTCGCGCGCGGTGAGCATGACCGCGCCGCACGCGAGGCACACCCGTGCGTCGACCGCACTGCGTGCCCCCGCTTCGGTCACGATCCCGAGCGCGGCACCCTCGAGAGTCGCCGCGGCGATCTCGTGACCGTGGCAGCGGACGCACTGCGCGGGCGTCGCCATGTTCAGGCTCCTGCGGCCGGAACGCCGCGGATGCGATCCCACACCCAGCGAAGCGGATCATAGTGGCGATCCACCACACGCTCCTTGAGCGGAATGATCGCATTGTCGGTGATGTGGATCCCCTCGGGACACACGTCCGAACAGCACTTGGTGATGTTGCACAGTCCCAGCCCGGCGTGGTCGCGCAGATGGCCGATGCGGTCGCCCGCGTCGATCGGATGCATCTCGAGTCCCGCGATGCGGACGAAGAAGCGCGGACCCGCGAACTGGTGCTTCATCTCGTGCTGCCGCAGGACGTGACACACGTCCTGGCACAGGAAGCACTCGATGCACTTGCGGAACTCCTGCGCCCGGTCGACGTCCGACTGCTTCCAGCGCCACTCGGCGCCGGCGCGCGGCTGAAACGGCGCAATGCGCTTGTTGACCTCGTAGTTCCACGACACGTCCGTGACCAGATCCTTGATGATCGGAAACGTCTTCATGGGTCGCACTTCGATCGGCGCATCCGGCTTGAAGTGGTCCATGCGGCTCTTGCACATCAGCGCCGGCCTGCCGTTCACCTCGGCGCTGCAGGAGCCACACTTCGCAGCCTTGCAGTTCCATCGCACCGCCAGATCGGGAGCGCGGTGCGCCTGAATCCAGTGAATCGCGTCGAGCACGACCATGCCGGGCTCGACCGGAACGCGATACTCGACCAGCTTCGATTCGGTCGCGTCGCCACGCTGGACTCTCAGGACTGCTTCGGAGGGCGTCGGATGCTCACCGCTCATTGCGTCACTCCGATCCGGTCGTGCACTCCGCCACCGCCCGCGATCACGACTGGGCGACCGGCGACTTGGCTTCGAACAGCGCCTTGAGATCCGCAGGCATCGGAGCCAGCGGAAGCGTGGTCAGCTTCATCGCGCCATGCTCGCGCACGATGCAGGTATTGAACTCGCTCGACGCCGGATCGAGATTCGGATAGTCGAGGCGCGAGTGGGCGCCACGACTCTCGCGCCGCAGCGCCGCGGAACGCGCGATCGCCTCCGAGACCATCAGCATATTGCGAAGGTCGCGTACCAGGTGCCAGCCCGGATTGAACAGGCGCGAACCCTCGACGGCCACGCGCGCGGCGCGCGCGTTCAGCCCGGCGAGCGCCTCGACCGCGGCCTCGAGATCCGAGGCGGTACGGAAGATACCGACCTGCGCCTGCATCAGGACCTGCAGCGCTCGATGGACTTCGAAGGGACTCTCGCCGCCGCTGCGGCCGAACGGGGCGAGCAGATCGCGCGTCTCCGCCTCGATCTCGTCGTCGGCGATGTGCAGCGTGGCGGTGATCGATGTCGCGTAGGCCGCCGCCGCGGCTCCCGCCCGCCTGCCGAACACCAGCAGGTCCGAGAGCGAGTTGCCGCCCAGCCGGTTCGCGCCGTGCAGGCCTGCTGCCGCCTCTCCGGCCGCGTAGAGACCCGGTACGTTCGACGCCGCGGTATCGGGATCCACACGGATCCCTCCCATCATGTAGTGCGTGGTCGGGCCGACCTCCATCGCCTGCTTCGTGATGTCGACGTCTGCGAGCTCGAGGAACTGGTGGTACATCGAAGGAAGCTTGCGCTTCACGCGCTCCGCCGGCAGGTAGCTGATGTCGAGGAACGCGCCGCCGTGCGGCGTGCCGCGGCCCTCTCTGTTCTCGGTGTAGATCGCGCGCGCCACATTATCGCGCGTCGACAGCTCGGGCGGTCGGCGCGCATCGGTCTGCTTGCCGGCCACCGAAGCCTCGAGCCAGCGCCGCGCTTCGTCCTCGGATTCGGCGTACTCGTGACGGCGGTTCTCGGGCAGGTACTTCCACATGAAGCGCTCGCCCGCGCTGTTGCGAAGAATGCCGCCCTCGCCACGCACACCCTCGGTCACCAGGATGCCCTGCACGCCGGGCGGCCACACCATGCCGGTCGGATGGAACTGCACGAACTCCATGTCGATGAGTTCGGCACCGGCTTCGTAAGCGAGCGCCTGACCGTCGCCGGTGTACTCCCACGAATTCGAAGTGATCGAGTACGACTTCCCGATCCCACCGGTCGCCAGCACGATCGACTTGGCCCGGAACACCACGAAGCGTCCGCTCTCGCGCCAGTAGCCGAGTGCCCCGGCGATGCGACCACCGACGACGAACAGCTTCGTGAGCGTGCACTCCATGTAGACCTCGAGTCCCTGATGCACGCCGCGGTCCTGTAGCGTGCGGATCATCTCGAGTCCGGTGCGGTCGCCGACGTGCGCGAGGCGCTTCCACTTGTGCCCGCCGAACGCGCGCTGAAGGATGCGCCCGTCGGGAGTGCGGTCGAACAGAGCACCCCACTGCTCGAGCTCCCGAACGCGATCGGGGGCCTCCTGCGCATGGATCTGCGCCATGCGCCAGTGATTGAGGAACGAGCCGCCCTTCATGGTGTCCTGGAAGTGAGTCTCCCACCCGTCCTGGGTGTCGACGTGTCCGAGGGCCGCCGCGATGCCGCCCTCCGCCATCACGGTGTGGGCCTTGCCGAGCAGCGACTTGGTCACGAGGCCGACCGAAGCGCCCTGCGCCGAGGCCTCGATCGCAGCGCGCAATCCTGCACCGCCCGCACCCACCACCAGCACGTCGTGTTCTCGAGTCTCGTACTTCTCCATGAGCCCTCTCGCAGGTTGCCTAGAGCCCGACGCCGCCGGCCGTCGAGAACAGTTGCTTGAACGTCATGAGGATCGGGTCGTTGAAGAGACCCATCGAGCACATGCGCACGTAGAAGTCGGCGAAGCACACCGCGAACAGGCTCCACCAGGCCCATGCCATGTGATGCCCGTTGAGCCAGCTCGCGCCCGACCACAGCTTGCGCTGCGACTCGCCGGCGACCACGCACGAGAAGCAGTCGAGGCGGCCGCCGATCAGATGCCGCAACGAGTGGCAGGAAAACGTGTAGAGCGTGAGAAACGTCGTGCTGGCCAGAATCACCAGCGAGCCGCCGCCGATGCCGAACGCTCCGTCGATGGTGAACGCGCGCACCACGTCCCACCACAGGAACACCAGGATCGGCATCGCCAGATACAGAAAGTATCGATGCAGGTTCTGGAGGATGAACGGAAACTTGGACTCACCCGTGTAGCCGGCGCCTCTCGGCTCGCCGACCGCGCACGCCGGAGGATCCGCGAAGAAGGCCCGATAGTAGGCCTTGCGGTAGTAGTAGCAGGTGGTGCGAAATCCCATCGGCGCGCCGAGCACCAGGATGGCAGGCGAAAACGGCCACCACGAGGGCTTGAGGAGCGGCGAGTAGAACGGCGACAGGTAGTCGCGGCCGCCGACGGTCAAAAGGTAGTGCTCGCCCTGAAGGGCGGCCCACGTCGCGTACGCGCCGAGCAGCATGAGGCCGAGCGCCTGCGAAACCGGTTGCAGCCACCACAGATCGCGGCGTTCGGTCGCGCCGAGAGGCTCACCGTAGGCGCGGCCCCGATTTCGCCGGGCCTCCGCTTCGGCGCTGGGAGTACCCACGCTGCCCGCGGCGCTGCTCCACTTGCGATCGCGTCCGAGGGACATCGACATGCCTCCCCACAAGTGCCGACGAATCGTCTGCATCCGATCTGAAGCGGCGGCAGACTATCACCGGCCAGGAAGTCGGCAAAAGCGACGTCAGCTCGTTGGGCCTCGATCGACCTCCGCGCGCCGTGTGGAATTGAGAGAGGCGGCCGGCTGGATGCCGCCCGCCTCGAACACGCGAGCACGCGCGCGCTCACTCATCCATCGCCATCGTCGTCGCTCGAAACGCGCGCACCGGACGGAGCCCTCGGACCGATCTCGGGGCGATGTCGCCGATGCGCCTGCGTCACCGCACGTGAAGCCGAGTCGATTCATGGCGATCCTCCCGGGTTGAGGCGGCGCGACGGTCGCGAGCAGGCTCCGTGGGGGAATTGGATCAAGCAGTCACGATGCCACGGTTGGTTCGAGGCGAAGGCCCTCAAAAGTCGATGGCTTGCCAGGCGTCGATCGTGCCGAGTGTCAACCAGCGGTTGACACTTTCGCGCCCGCCGGTTGTCACTGCGCGTCGGGACGTGGTCCGCGCCGCTCGAGTGCCGCCATCTGCTCAGGTGTGTCGATACCGGAAAACGGTCGCGTGCCGGTGAAGACGCGGATCTTGACGCCGCGCTGCAGCGCGCGAAGCTGCTCGAGCCGTTCGGCCAGCTCGAGTGATCCCGGCGACCAGCCCGCGAAGGCGAGCAGCAGCGCGCGGCGGAATCCGTACACACCGACGTGCCGCAGGGCGGGGCCGCCGCGCGATCCGGATGCGATGTCGGCGCGGCTGAAGTACACCGCATCGGAGACATCGTCGAGCACCACCTTGACCACGTCCGCCGAGCCGAACACTTCGGGATGCTCCTCGACGTGCGCGAGTGTCGCCATCTGGATCGAGACGTCGGCGTGCATGCCGGCGACGAGTCGCGAGACGGCGTCGGCGTCGAGCTCCGGCTCGTCGCCTTGCAGGTTGAGCGCCAGCTCGACCGACTCGCGCCGTCGCGCGACCTCTGCAACGCGATCGGTTCCGCTCGTGCAGTCGGGCGAAGTCAGCTCGACTGTGGCGCCCCACGTGCGCGCCGCAGTCGCGATCCGATCGTCGTCGGTCGCGATCACCAGTTCGTCGAGGCCCGCAACGCGACTCGCCCGCTCCCAGACGTGGCGCAGCATCGGCTTGCCCCACAGCATCGCGAGCGGCTTGCCGGGAAAGCGCTGCGCGGCGAAGCGCGCAGGGATCACGCCGAGCGTGCGAACGAGCACGGTCTTAAGCGCCCAGCTCCGCGATCATGTCGGCGACGTCTTTGGCCGACTTGGCGAGCGCCGCCTGATCGGTCGCCGACAGCTTGAGGGTCACGATCTTCTCGACCCCCTTCGCACCCAGCACCACCGGCACGCCGCAGAACATGCCCTTCTGGTCGTATTCGCCGTCGAGCAGCACCGAGCACGGCAACAGCCGCTTCTGGTCGGTGAGAATCGCCTCGACCATCTCGACCGCCGACATCGCCGGCGCGTAGTAGGCCGAGCCGGTCTTCAGGAGCTTCACGATCTCGGCACCGCCGTCTCGGGTGCGCTGAACGATCTGGGCGAGACGATCCGGCGCGATCAGTTCCGACACCGGAATCCCCGAGACCGTGGTGTATTGCGTCACCGGCACCATGGAGTCGCCGTGACCGCCGAGCACCATCGCCTGCACGTCGGCGCCCGAGACACCCAGCTCCATGGCGAGGAAGGCGCGGAAGCGCGCGGAGTCGAGAATGCCGGCCATGCCGATCACGCGGTGCTTCGGGAATCCGGTGGTCTTCCAGAACAGCCAGGTCATGACGTCGAGCGGATTGGTGACCACCACCACGATCGCATTCGGTGCGTGTTGCTTCACCGCCTCGGCGGCGGGCCGGATGATGTCGGCGTTGGCTTTAAGCAGATCACTGCGCGACATGCCGGGCTTGCGCGGAAAGCCGGCCGTCATCACCACCACGTCGCAACCCTTGACCGCGGCAAGGTCGGTTGCGCCGTCGATGCGTCCGCCCTTGTGCCACAGCGGGGCGGCCTGCTGCATGTCGAGCGCCTTGCCCTGCGGCATGCCGTCCATCTCGGGGCGATCGATCAGCACCACGTCGGCGAGCGCGCGTTCCGCGATGAACAGAGCCGCACTCGCGCCCACGTTGCCCGCTCCGATCACGG
Organism: Candidatus Eisenbacteria bacterium; assembly: GCA_013140805.1. NCBI lineage: Bacteria > Candidatus Eiseniibacteriota > Candidatus Eiseniibacteriota bacterium. Next base: position 7,547 of record JABFRW010000020.1, on the reverse strand, counting down.
CGACCTTGTTCTTCACGTGTTCCTCCTTGAATGGGCGGGACGCCGGGTCCCGGATGATTGCGAGCGGGCGTGGACTCCGCTCCTAAACCGAAACGCCACGCGGTCCGGGACGAGAGCCCGAGGACGGCGTGGCGCGCGGATGTTGCGAGCGGTCAGTTCGAGGAAGGCGAGCCCGGCACCACGTGCACACGCTTGCGATCGCGACCGTAGCGCGTGAACTTCACGGTGCCGTGCACCATGGCGAACAGCGTGTCGTCGCTGCCGACGCCGACGTTCTCGCCCGGATGAAACTTGAAGCCACGCTGCCGCACGATGATGCTGCCGCACTCCACGACCTCGCCGCCGAACCGTTTGACGCCGAGGCGCTGCGCGTTCGACTCGCGGCCGTTCCGGGTCGAGGATTGACCCTTTTTATGTGCCATGTCGTTCTCCTACGCCTGAATGGCCGACACCTTGAGTCGGGTCAGCTCGCTGCGATGTCCGGTGCGACGGCTGAAGTCGCGACGACGCTTGAACTTCATCACGTAGATCTTCTCGCCGCGCGGATGGTCCACGACTTCGAACGCAACGCTGGCACCTTTGAGGTACGGCTTGCCGACCGTGATCGAGTCGCCGTTGGAGACCAGCATCACCTGATCAAAGGTGAGCCTGGCACCCGGCTCGCCCTTGACGCGCGGAACGGTCACGATCGCGTTCGGCTCGACCCGGGTCTGATTGCCGTTGATGTTGACGATGGCGTACATCGCTTCTCCTTGAAACGCTTGAGGTTCCGGCGATCACTTCGACCTGCCTGGCAACCCAGTTCGAGAGCTGCCCATCGCTCGCGGTGGACCCGTCGAGCGGGTGGGGAACGCAGGTTTGTACCACGCGCTTTCAGGGTGGGTCAAGGCGGGCGGCCGAGCCTCAGATCATCGCCCCGTCCCGAAACAGCGCGCCGCGCTCGAAGCGGTCGGGTGAAAGCGGCGAGACGTCGACGGTTTCGGCGCGACCCAGCCGAACGATCTCGGACATCGCCTTGCCGACCGCCGGCGACATCATGAGACCGTGGCCGCTGAAACCCGCGGCGACGTACAGCCCTCCCACCGTGTCGCACGCGCCGATCAGCGGATTGTGATCGGGCGTCATCTCGTAGAGCCCCGCCCAGGTCTCGAGCGGCTCGAGGCCGCGAAGACCCGGAAGCCGGCGCGCGAGTGCCGGCAGGAAGTCGCGGCTCCACCGGGTCGGATCGGGCTCGAAGTTCTCCCCCATCGGCTCCTCCGCGCGCGTGCACGCGACCACGATGGCGTCGTGCGCGGCGCCACGGTCGTCGTCTTCGTGTCGCCAGTGCACCCCGCTCGGATCGATCACCATCGGGAAGCGCCGCGACGCCCTCTCGGGCAGCGCGCAGCGAAACAGCGACTGGCGCTGCGGCTCGATCGGGAACTCGACCCCGAGCATCGCGCCGAGCGGCCGCGACCACGCGCCGGCCGCGATCACCACGTTGCGCGTCGCGATGCGCGTGCCATCGGCGAGCTGCACTTCGCGCACTCGCGCATGCTGACTCTCGATCGCGACGACCTCGCCCGTCCGGAACTCGGCCCCCGCCGCCTGCGCGCCGGCGCGAAAGCCGTGCAGCACTTCGTGTGGGTTCGCGTAGCCGTCGTCGGCACCGAACACGCCGAAGCGGATGTCGTCGAGCGCGACGCCGGGCACCCGCTTGGCGATCTCATCGAGTTCGAGTCGCTCGACCTGAGCGCCGAACAGCCGCATCATCGCGAGCCGCTCCTCGAAGTGCCGCGCATGCGCGTCGTCCGCGAGGAACAGATAGCCGCGCGACCGGAAGTTCGCGTGCGCCTCGTGCCCGTTGACGCTCATCAAGTCGTCGAACTGGCGCCAGAAACGCACGCTCCATTGAACGAGGCGGATGTTCACATCGGAACCGAACTGCTGGCGGACGCCTCCGAGCGCGAGCCGCGACGAGGCACGCGCGTAGCTCGGATCGCGTTCGATCACCACGACGCGTCCGCGCACGCCGTCCTCGCACAGATGCCAGGCGATCGACGAGCCCATCACACCACCGCCTACGATCACGATGTCGGCCGACTCCATGCGCGCTATTCTAGCGGCGACCCGGTCGCATCGCGATTCGATCCCTCACTCGAGGAGCCGACATGAAGCGCCTTCACGCCGCCGCCCTCTTCACGCTCGGCCTGCTCGCCGGCTGCATGGCGTCTTCTCCGCCGTCACCACCCGCTCCGTCGGGTTCCGCCGCCCTCCCACCCGAGTCACCACTCGGCAGCCCGTTCGCTCAGGCTGCCGGGACCGCGGGCGGCCGCTGCGCGCCGTTGCTGATCGATCGAACCGATTTGCGCATCGGGACCACCGTCCACTTCGACCGCATCCCGAGCCGCACCGAACTCTACGAACTGCATCAGGTCATGGGACTCGCACACGTGGTGGTGACGCTGCCCGAGTGGCCGGACGACTACGCGAACGTCGCGAGCATCGAGGGGTTGCCGCCGGAGTCCGACCTGATCGTGGTGCTGCCGGGTTACCCGGCTTCGCGCGCGCAGGCCGAGCAGTGGAACTTCGCGCGCAACGTGCAGCTGCGCATCGTGGTACTCGTTAAAGCGCCACCGGCCTCGTCGGTGACGCTCGAGGATCTGAATCAGATGCGTGCGCTCGAGCGCGTGATCTGCGAGATGGATCAGCCGTCCCGGTCCGGCTTCGAGCGGCTGCAGCGACCGCTGAGCTTCCGGAAGGTGATCGAGTAGTACCGCGGAAGGGGGAACGTGAGATCGCCGGGGACACGCGGCGATCGGGTCAACTTCAGTGAAGGACCACGACTCGCCGCACAATCGTCAATCCGCCGGTCGTGAGCTTCAAGAAGTAGCAACCATTTCTCATCCCGGCGGTCGCGAAACGCACCTCGTGAGTGCCGGCCCCGACAGTCTCCCCTCGCATTACTGTGGCGACGCGACGCCCCTGCGAGTCGAACATGTCGAGATCCACGACACTCGGCGCCGCCAGCACGAGCCGCACGATCCCCATGGCGTCGGCAGGGTTGTTCATCGCGAGCTCGACCGCCGCTCGCGGCCCGATGGGTTCGGGGTCTGGTTCGGGTTTTCGAGTCAGCGGTTGCGCCGCACTGAGCCGGACGAGCCCGGATTGAGGAGCCACGCCCACGTTCCAGAAGTGTCCCCCGGCGAACACGTCCACGTCGTTCGCCAACAGCGACCAGACGTTTTCGCTCACCCCCGGATCCCAGGACAGCAAGGTCCCGGTCGCCATGTCGATCGCCGCGAGATCGAACCGTCGCTCGCCGTTGACGACGTCGAAGTCGCCGCCCAGGTACAGCACGCCGTTGCTCGCGCTCATCGCGCGCACGATGACGCTCGTGAAATTGTCGCGATCCAGAACGACCGCTCCCAGGCCCGAGTCGACCAGGGCACCGGTGAACTTGTTCACGGTGGCGAATCCGCGCTCACCACCCCCCAGTTGAAGGTACCCGCCAAGCAACAGCAGATCCCCGTCCAACACCATCTCGAACACTTGGCCGGGCCCCGGATACCAATCGAGCAGCGCCCCGGTCGTGGCGTCGACCGCCGCGAGCCCTACCCGGGACACTCCACCGATGTGATCGAATCCACCGCCGAGATAGACGCGGTCCCCATCCACGACCATGGCATCAGCGGTGTAGTCGCCGTTGGGGTCCCAGGCGGTCACCGCACCGGTCAAAGGGTCGAGCTCCGCGAAGCAGTTGCGCGGCTGGCCGCTGATCCGTCGAAAGGTACCGCTCACGAGCAACTTGTCGCCGTGCCGCGCCATCGACCAGATCCCACCATTGGGATTGGGCGCCCAGTCGAGCAGTTCTCCGGTGCGCGCGTCGATCGCCGCCAGGTTCGCGCGTGGCTTTCCTCCTACCACACCGAATCCACCGGCGACGAAGATCCGATCTCCGATCCGCTCCACGGCTTTCACGCTGCCGTCGGTGTTCAGCGACCAATCGAGCGCGCGGCCGCTGCGAAGATCGATTGCCGCGAGCCCCAGGTGCTTGACCCAATCCCGCACGCTCGTGAAGTCACCACCCAGAAACACCGAGCTCCCGTCCGCTGCGATCGCCTGCACCCGGCCATTGGTTCGCGGCTGCCAGGTCGCGATTCGCTCCGCCGTCAGGGCGCTCACCGCTGCGGCGTAGTGCCCCTCGAAGTCCGGGCTGGTGTCGTCGCCGATCGTTTGGAATTGACCTCCAAAGTAGACGGCGTTGCCCTGCACGACCATGGCGTGGACATAGGGCATCCAGGGATGAGTGCCGTTGTAGCTATCGAGGCGCGGGTTCCATGGGAGCGCCTCGCCGGTCTCGAGGTCGACCGCCGCGAGGCTCTCGCGTGCCTGTCCGCCGATCCGATCGAACGCGCCGGCGACGTACAACCTTCCGCACGCCACCGCCAGCGCGCGCACCCGCGGGCCCGTGTCGTAGATGTACTCGGGCTGCCGGTCGATCTGGGCGTCGAATGCGGTGGCGCGACCCGTATCGAGATCGATCGCCGCGAGGTACTTGCGCGCGTCGGGTCCGACCCTCGAGAATCGGCCCCCCGCATAGAGCGCGCGATCGTGAATTGCGAGGGCCTCGACGATTCCCCAAACCACCGGATTCCATTCCGTTGCCTGGCCCGTTGTCGCACTGATCTCAGCGAGGTAGTAGCGGTCCGCTCCGCCGATCTGCTCGAAATCTCCCCCCACGTACACACTGCTGTCGCGGAACGCGAGCGCGCGCACCGCCCATCCGAGGGCCTGCGGAGCCCACTCCATGACCTCGCCCGACGCGAGGTCGAAGGCCGCCACCCGGCTACGGCTGGCCCCCGCGATCACTCCGAACCGGCCGCCGACGTAGAGCCGACCATGGGCCATGAGCAGGGCCCGCACCTCCCCATCGGGGCCTGGACTCCAGTCATCCACCGACCCGTCGGCACGAACGTGCGCGAGGTTGCGGCGCGGCAGCCCACCGACTCCCGTGAACTCCCCACCTACGTACCATCCGCCGCAGCCGTCGGAGATGGCCACGTGTACGACGCCGGCAACCTTCGCGTATCGCTCGTGCGGCCTGCCGTCGATCGGGTCCACCGGCACCCCGGCACCGCTCGCGGGGCCCAGGTTCCACGGAAAGCCCCCCACCACCAGCGTGTCGCCGTAGCGGGCGATCGACTCGATCAGACCTGCCCAGTCACAGGTCCACAGGTTCCCATCTGCGACCTGCGCGCGCGCCGAAGGCGTGCTGCACATCAGAAGTGCCGCCAGCAGCGCCGCCGCCACATGGCGTGCCGCGTCGCGGTGCTGTCGACTTCTGCGAGCGCTGGTGATCATCGGAGCAATGGAATGCGTACGACGCGGGCGCCGAACGGTGTCGAGAGTCGAGCGAAGTAGACACCGCTGCGCACCGCGTTACGATTCGCGTCGCTGCCATCCCAGGGGTGGAGCCTCATCCCGGCCTGCATCGTTCCGCTCGCGAGATCCGCGACCCTTCGACCAAGCGCGTCGAACACGCTCAGGGTTGCCGGCATCGAGGCAGGCAGCTCGACGCGGAGACTCACCCGCTGCCGCGTCGGAATCATGCTCGCGACCGTGAGCCGCGTCCGCTCGTGAGTCGCGCGGTGTGAGTCGTCAATGCCGGCAACGCTCGGATACCCGAGCAGGAACTCCGGTCCGCTCCAGAACATCCGCGTGATCGGAATCCCAACCCCGTCGTATGCGGCCATGAAGTCCACCTTGCCGGCGCGCAGGTACTCGGTGGCTACCCAGCCCCACATCGTCTGATCGGGCTGCAGGTCCGGGTGAAGGTAGGGGTAGAGCCGAGTCGGGGGGAACGACCATCGATAGGGGCTCTGCGCTGTTCCTTCACCGAGCGTCGTGTCGTCGAGCGCCACCGTATTCAACAGCCGGGTCGAGAAGATGATCGACCGATCGGGAGCGGCCGGCCCATCGGTGTACGTGAGACGCCACCGGGCCTGGGCCCACTGACTCGGTGTGGCGTGATCGGCATCCGGGAAGATGTGCGGCGATTCGGCGATCTGGACGCCACCGCTATGAAGGTGGTCGGTGGCGCGGTAGTAGCCGCGGTCAAAGAACGGTCCCGGCGAGCCAGGATTGGTCCTCGCCACGCCGACCACCGAGCGCCTCGACGGATCATGGCTATTGTTCCCCACCATCCACATGAACAGCCGACCGCTCCCGGCCGGGTCTTGCATTACGAACGGATCGCGGAACTGCTGCGGCGCACCGGTAGCGGCCCAACCTGTGTTGCCAGCGGTGAACACCTGGGTTCGTTGCGGCGACCAGACCGTGTTCGTCGTGTCGATGATCGAAGTCGTCACGTACCCGATCGACTGGTTGTCGACTCCATCGAGACCGGTGTAGTACATGTAGATCGTTCCGTTCAATTCGACGATGCTCGGGGCCCACACCCGACGCGAATCCCAGCCCGTGCCGCCGCTGGGCGAGAACGCGATCGACTGGGTCTTCCACGAGCCGGGGCTCAGGTCCGGCGACCACGCATGGCTCAGGTCCGCGTCGTTCACGGGCGGCGGATTGGTGTGAAAGTGTCGGATGTAGATCAGGTGGTAGAGACTTCGCCACACGTTCGGCTGCGCCGTCGGCACCGTGTTGTAGATGAATGCGAAGTCCTTCGGGTAAACGCTCGGGTCCGGGTCGACGTAGTAGGCCCACTCGGCGCCGAGCGGAGCCGAGTTCAGCACCACATCGCCCGCCAGCGGCGACGACGAAAACGTCCCCGACGAGCTCGCGATTTGGAGCGACGATGGCGGCAGCGCGCTTGGCAGCGTGGCTTCCGCTTCCAGGTTCGTCTCGCTCTGGCTCGTGATCGCCAGAAAGATCGGTGGCGAGCCGTCGGTCGGATAGGCCACCACTTGCGACGTGGCGTCGAGCCCGTAGCCCGACGCTCGCACGCGAAGCTGCGGCGAGCCGTGCGAATGAGTCACGTGCAGCACGACAGCAGGGAGCGGGAGGCTCGTCCCTCCGTTGAACCGAATCTCGGCCGACTGCAGCACGGCTTGGGAATCCGAGTCGGCGGGATCGAGCGCCACCACCTTCAGTCTGCCGCTCCCAGCACCGACCAGATCGAGCACCAGCCTCGCGGACCGGGGCGATGATGCTCCTGCACAAAAGTGCGCCGTCAGGAGATTTTCGGCCACGTCGGCCGGCGGTGTGAGTTCCGCGACCTCGGCGACCAGCGAATCGCACGGAGCACCCGCGGGAAGTGTGGCGACGAAGTGGAGCGAGCAATCCTCCGCGGCCCACAACAACCGCCAGCCCGACGGCAGCGACGGAGCCGCCACGTCGGCCTCAACCAGCGCGGTGCATCGGACCGCGCCGGCGAAACTCAGGTCCGTCGCGCCATTACTCCAGTGAAGTTGAATCGCCATCGCGGGGGGGGGGCAACGGCGATGCAGGCGAACACGATCGGCCATGCGAGGAGTTTCATGGTGCGGTCCCTCTTGGGCCCTGCGGCATGACGAGGCGCATCCGTCGGCGGCCCCGGCCAGGCGGGTCCT
>JABFRW010000019.1 GCA_013140805.1 Candidatus Eisenbacteria bacterium | reverse complement strand
GAGGATCGCGGTGACCGTCGCGAGCGTGGCGCCGATCGCCTCGGCGCCACGCTCGCGACGGTCACCGCGATCCTCAACCCGGACGTGCTGCTGATCGGGGGCGGCCTCTCGGAAGCGGGCGAGGCGTTGATGACGCCGCTCGGGGCCGCGTTCGAATGCTACGCGTTGCCGAGCCATCGCGCCCCGTTGCGACTGGCGCGCGCAGCGCTCGGCGAACGGGCGGGCGCGATCGGAGCGGCGCTGCGGGCCGCCGAGTCGCGCTAACTCAGCTGCACCAGTTCGGGGTCGCGCCGCGGCGTCGACACCGACTCGCCGATCAGAGTCATCGTGGTGGCCCCCAGGATGCGCACGCGCTTCAGCGATCCGACCGCGCTGCCGTCGTCGCCGAACACCACGGTCTTGAACTGCGCGCTCCTGCCGTAGAGCTGGGACGGATCGCGCCGCGCGTTGCTCTCGACCAGAACCTCGACCTCGTGTCCGATCAGCGCGTCGTTGATCGCTCCGGAGATCGAGTGCTGAAGGTCGATGAGTCCGCTCAACCGCTCGCTCTTGAGTTCCTCGCTCACGGTCTCGGGCCACTGAAAGGCGCGCGTGTCGGGCCGCGCCGAGTACTTGAACAGGAACGCACTGTCGTATCGCATTTCGCGCATCAGGTCGCAGGTGCGTTCGAAGTCGTCCTCGGTCTCGCCCGGAAAGCCGACGATCACGTCGGTGGTGACCGCAAGATTCGGAATCGCCTCGCGCAGTCGTGCAGCGACCGCGCGATACTCGTCGAGCGTGTAGGTGCGATTCATGGCGCGCAGGATCGTGTCGGAGCCCGACTGCACCGGCAGGTGGGCGTGCGGCATGACCTTCGGACACTCGGCCATGGCCGCGATCACGCGCTCGCTCATGTCGCTCGGATGAGGCGAGGTGTAGCGGACGCGCAGCAGTCCTTCGACCGCGTCGGTGGCCCGCAGCAGATCGGCGAAGTCGTGCGTGCCGTCGTGATACGAGTTCACGGTCTGCCCGAGGTACACGACTTCTCGATAGCCCTGTTCGACCGCCGTACGCACCTGCCGCAGCAGGTCCTCCATCGGCAACGAACGTTCGCGCCCGCGGGTGAAGGGCACCACGCAGTAGGTGCAGAACTTGTCGCAGCCGCGCTGAGCCGTGATCCACGCTCGCACTCCGGCCTCGCGCTTGGGCTCGAGGTCGCCATAGGTTTCGTCTCGATCGAGTCGCACGTGTGCGGTGGGTTCTCCGGCCGCGCGCCGCAGCAGATTGGGCAGGTCGCGGTAACCGTCAGGACCCACCACCAGATCGAGGACCCGCGACTTTCCCAGCAGCCGCGCGCGCAGGTGTTGGGCCATGCAACCCGCTACGCCTACAACGACTTCCGGGCGCCGTTTCTTGATATGCGCGAACTCGCCGAGGCGGCCAATCACCCGCTGCTCCGCGTGCTCGCGGATCGCGCAGGTGTTGAGCAGGATCGCGTCGGCGTCGTCGGGCGTCGAGGTCAGCGTCATGCCCGCGCGCTCCAGCACGCCCGCCATGACTTCGCTGTCGGCGACGTTCATCTGACAGCCGTAGGTTTCGAGGAACACGCGCTTCATGAGGGCCGAAACGGTAGCACCTCCGCGCACCCCCGACCACCGGCTTGACCGCGCGCGCGCGCGCTCCGCACACTGCCGCCGCGCGAAAGGACCCCATGCCCAGCCGACCCAGCAAGCAGCTCGACAGCTTTCCGAATCCGAATCCCGAACGCGACTACGTGGTTCGTCATGAGTGTCCGGAGTTCACGGCCATCTGTCCGGTCACCGGTCAACCCGACTTCGGCTGCATCGCGGTGCACTACGTTCCCGATCGGCGCTGCGTCGAACTCAAGTCGCTCAAGCTCTACTTGTGGTCGTTTCGCGACGAGGGGCATTTCTTCGAGGCGGTCACCAATCGCATTCTCGACGATCTGGTGCGGGCCACGCGTCCGCGTCGCATGACCGTGGTGGGACGCTTCAACGTGCGTGGGGGAATCTCGAGCACCGCGGTCGCAAGCTACGATGCGTCGCGCGACGCATTGCCCGCCGAGCCGCGTGCGGCTCGGCGCGGCGTCGCACTCGCGGTGACGCGATTGGGTGCACCCGCGAGACGCAAGGGAGGCCGGCGATGAACGCGAATGCGGACCTGAGACGCGGCAGCGCGCTACCCTCGCTCTTGATGGCCCTCGCGATCGTGATCGCGGCGTGGATCGTCGCGGGCACCGCGCTCCAGATCGCCAATGCGCGCTCGACTATCACCGTGACCGGTTCGGCGCGGCGCCAGATCCGCTCGGACCTGGTGACGTGGCGTGCGTCGTTCGCGGCGCAGAGCCCGAGCCTGCAGCAGTCGTACGCGGAACTGGCGAGCGCCAACGCCCGGGTGAGGAGCTACTTGCACGGCAAGGGCGTGCCGGATTCGATGCTATCGATCGGCGCGATCCAGACCGTCACCTTTCGCGCGCGCCTCGCGAACGGCATGGAGACGGGTGCGGTGAGTGCCTATCGGCTCAGCCAGACCGTCGAGGTGCGCTCGACCGACGTCGACGGCATCACGATGCTCGCTCGCCAGGCCACCGAGTTGATCCAGCAGGGTATCGAGCTCGAGTCCTATCCGCCCGAGTACCTCTACACCAAGCTGCCCGAGATGAAGGTCGAGATGCTGGCGGACGCGACGCGCGACGCGCGCTCGCGCGCCGAAGAGATGGCGCGAAACGCGGGCGCACGGATCGGGCGATTGCGCGGTGCGCGGATGGGCGTGTTCCAGATCACCCCCGCATTCTCGACTCAGATCTCTGACTACGGCATCAACGACACGTCCTCGCTGCTCAAGGACATCACGGCCGTGGTCTCGGTGAGTTTCGAACTGCGCTGAGCGTGCTCAGGCGGCGTGACGCCCGCCCGGTTCGTCCTCGCGCTCGCCCGATTCGACGAAGCCCACACGCTCGGCTCCGAGTTCTTCGACACCGGTGAGGTCCGACTCCGGCAGGTCGGCGGGGTTGAGCCGGCCGGCCGCCAGTTCGACCAGCAGCATCTCCACCACGCGCGGGTCCCACTGTGTCCCGGCGCCTGCGCGCAGCCGGCGGATCGCCTCGGCGCGATCGAGCTGTCGACGGTAGGGTCGGTCGGTCGTCATCGCGTCCCAGGCATCGACGACCGCAATGATGCGCGCGCCGATCGGAATCGCCTCTCCGCTCAGGCCCTGCGGATAGCCGCGACCATCCCAGTGCTCGTGGTGAGCCAGAATGATCGGCCCGACCTCGGGCGCGAATCGCATCGGGCGGATGATCGATGCGCCGTACTCGGCGTGTCGCTGCAGCTCGGTCATCTCGTCGGGGGTCAGTGGCCCCGGCTTGCCGAGGATCGACTCGCGCACCCCGATCTTGCCGATGTCATGAAGGATTCCGGCGAAGCGGACGATGCGCCGTTCCGCGGCCGAAAGTCCGAGCGCCGAGGCGATCGACTCGCCGTAGCCGGCGATGCGTCGCAGATGGCCCTCGGTGTAGGGATCCTTCACTTCGACCCAGCGCGCCATCGAAAAGATCACGGTCTCGGTGCGCTCGAGCTGGTCGGTGAGGCGCTTGATTCGAAGCTGCGCTTTGAGCCGCGCCCGCAGGAGTCCCGCGTCGAACGGTTTCTGCATGAAGTCGTCGGCGCCGGCTTCGAGGCCCTGGCGTCGCGTCTCGACCTCTTCGACACTGGTCAGGAAGGTGACGGGAATCAGCGCCGTCGCTTCGTTCTCCTTGAGCCGGCGGCACACGGCGAAGCCATCCAGCGCACCCGGCAGCCGAACGTCGAGCAGCACCAGGTCCGGACGCGCCTCGGCCACACGCTCCAGCGCCTGGGTGCCATCGGTCGCGGCGAGGAACTCGTAGCCTTCGTGCTCGAGGAAGCGTTGCAGCACGCGCAACTGCCGCTCGTCGTCCTCGACCACCAGAATGCGATCGGCCATGAGGTGAAGGCTCCGTCCTGGAGTCCCGGGAAGAGTCGGGGCATCGTGCCGGGCCCCCGCGCATGGGAGTATCGGCGCGTTCGAAGCGGTGCTGAACCTCGGGGCGCCAGTTCGAGCCGGTGCCGCGCTGGTCACGCCGAAACCGGGGCTGGTCCGCCACATCGGCCGGTGCGTCGCTGGTGGGCGAACCGCGCACGTCATAACATGCGCCGTCGACGACGCGGGCACGCCGAACCGGGAACCGGTCGGCGCCCCGACTCTCACCCGGGAGCCTGATGGACCGCTCGCTGATCGTGCTCGCGACCCTGAATCTGAGCCTCGGCGGGCTGGCGTTCCTGCTCGGGCTGCTGATCCTGCGCGAGAACCCTCGCCAGCGACTCAACCGCGTGGTGTCGTCGATGCTGTTCTTCGCCGGGTTCGGTTCGTTCCTGGCGGGCGTCGGCTTCCTCGGCACGCGCACCCTGGCGGTGGCGGCCGACACCGGAGCGGGAGCGATGCCGCTCGCCGCCATGAACCCGGTCCAGAGCCTCGCCTACTTGTGGGAGTTCTTCTTCCCCACGCTGTTCCTGTTCGCGTGCCTGTACCCGCATGAGCGTCGCTTCACGCGCCGCCCCAACTTCGCGCGGCGCTGGCTGCTGTGGCCGCCGTTCGAACTTCTGGTGCTGTTGCCGCACATCGTTCACTTCGTGGTGCTGTTGGCGCTCGGACTCATCGCTCCGAATCTCGCGATGCCGACCACCAACGCGCTGCGCGCGCTCAATGCGTTCGCGGGACTGTTCGCGCTGTTCGCGGACCTGTTCCTGGTCGTTCATCAGTCACTGTTCTCGGTCGTCAACCTGGGCTTCGGACTGGCCGCGATCGGACTGCTGGTGAACAGCTGGCAGAAGTCGCGCACGCCGCGGGTGCGCGAACAGCTCGGCGTCATCACGATCGGCCTGTCGCTGTGCCTGGCGCTCTACGTCATGAGCGCCGTAATCCCGGGACTCTCGCGACTCTCGCTGTCACCTCTGATGAGCGCCTCGCTCACCGCCGGTGCGCTGCTGGTCGGGGCCGGCTCGATCGCCTATGCGATCGTGCGCTACAAGTTCCTCGACGTGCGGCTGCTGGCGCGACGCGGAATTCTCTACGGCCTCGCGACCGCGCTGGTGATCGGCGCCTATCTCGGCATCGTGACGCAGGCGCGGCGCTTGCTCACGGCGTTCGTGCACGTGCCGACCGCGGTGCTCGAGCCGGTGTTCCTGATCGTCGCGCTGATCGTGTTCCAGCCGATCCTCGGGCGGCTCGAGGAACTGCTCGACCGACTGTTCCTCGGCGACCCGGCCGATCACCGCAACGTGCTGCGCCAGCTCGGACGTGAGCTGCTGGGCACGCTCGAGATCGAGACGCTGCTGACCCGTTCGGTCAGCACTATCGGCGATGCGCTGGTGTTGCGGCGCGCCGCGCTGGCGGCGTTCGCGCGCGATCAGGTGCTGTTCCGCTCGACCACCGGCCGCGCGCCGGAGGCCGCGGATCTGACGCGACTGCGAGTACTGCTCGCAGCACTTCCCGAGGAAGAGGAAACCCTGCGCGTGGCGGACGGCGCTCAAGGGCTCGAGGACTCGGAACGCGACTGGCTGGTGAACGCCCAGGGCATCGCCCTGATCGTGCCGCTGCGCGCGCACGGCGAGCTGTTGGGTGCTCTGCTGCTGGGGCCCAAGGAGACCGGCACCGGATTCACTTCGGAAGACGTGCACCTGCTCGGCACCCTGGCCGGACAGATGGCGGTGTCGCTGCAGAACGCGCTGCTGGTGCGCGATCGCGAGCAGGCCGCCCGGCTCGGTGAAGAGATGCGCGTCGCCCGGCAGATCCAGCATTCGTTCTTGATGTCCGAGTTTCCGATCCTGCCGCGCTTCGAGGTGCATGCGACCTCGATTCCGTCGAAGGAAGTCGGCGGCGATCTCTACGATCTGGTGCAGGTCGGGGAGCACGAGTTCGTGGTCACGATCGCGGACGTCGCCGGGAAGGGCGTTCCCGCGGCGCTCATGTCCTCGATGCTCCAGGCCTCGCTGCGGACCCAGGCGCCCTCGATTCACTCGTGCGCCGAGATTCTGCGCAACCTGAACTCGCTCGTCTATCGAGGCGGCTCGGTCCACCAGTTCGCGACGCTGTTCGTTGCCCGCATTCGGTGCGACGGGCCACGCATCACGTTCTCGAATGCCGGGCACAACTACCCGGTGCTGCTGCGCCAGGGCGGCCAGCACGAAACGCTGGAGCGCGGCGGCACGGTGTTGGGAATCCTCGAGGGCGTGCGCTTCGACGAGGGCACGATGGTGCTCGAGAGCGGCGATCGGCTCCTGCTCTACACCGATGGCATCACCGAGGCCGCCGGTCCCGACCACGACATGTACGGCGAGGAGCGGCTCTACGACTTGTTGCGCTCCCTGCCGGCCGAATTGAGCGCGCGCGAAATCACCGAGCGAGTTCTCGGCGACGTCCGGCGCCATCTCAACGGGCATGAGGCGCTCGACGACATGACCCTCATGGCGTTGCGGGTGCTCGCGCCGGTCGGGGACCTCGAGGGTCCGAGCGACGACGCGCTCGAGGACTCCCTGACCGCGAGCTCCTGAAGAAGCACCGCCCCGCCGATAACAGAAGCGGCTCGCCAGCCGTCCTTGCATCGAGGAGTCGACATCATGCGACGAGGTGTTCCGATCGGTTTCATCGCAGTGCTCGCCGCCGGCGCCGTGCTGGGTCTCGCATGTGCCTCCGACCGCGGCGGCTCGGCGATGGCGCCTCCGCCTCCCGCGGGCGGGGGAGCGATCACGCTTCAAGAGGTCGCCCGTGGCTACTCGGCACCGGTATTCCTGACCGCGCCACCCGGTGACACCGCGCGTCTGTTCGTGGTCGAGAAGCCCGGCCGGGTGCGGATCGTCAAGAGCGGCGTCAAGCTGCCGGCTTCGTTTCTGGACGTCAGCGACCTGGTCTCGAACGCGAGCGAGCAGGGATTGCTAGGCCTCGCCTTCGATCCGAACTACGCGACCAATCGGCGCTTCTTCGTCTACTACACCGATGTCGCCGGCGATACACGCGTGGTGCGTTACGAGGCAAGCGTCGCGAATCCGGACAGCGCCGACGAGTCGACCGAGTCGCTGGTGATCGCAGCCGATCAGCCGTTCGCCAACCACAACGGCGGCATGATCGTGTTCGGACCCAACGACGGCATGCTGTACATCGGACTCGGCGACGGCGGCTCGGGTGGCGACCCTGACGAGCGAGCGCAGAATCGCGGCGATCTGCTCGGCTCGACGCTGCGACTCGATGTGAGCGGCGCCGGACCCTACGCGATACCCGCCGACAATCCGTTCGTCGGCTCGGCCGGAATGCGCGGGGAACTGTGGGACTACGGTCTCCGCAATCCCTGGCGCTTCTCGTTCGATCGCTCGAACGGTGACCTGTATATCGGAGACGTCGGCCAGGGGGATTGGGAGGAAATCGACGTGTCGACGGCGGCCGGTGGCGGTGGCCGCGGCGTGAACTACGGCTGGGACGTGGTCGAAGGCACCCACTGCTTCGAGCCCGCGAGCGGCTGCGTGACGACTTCGCTGCGCATGCCGGCGATCGAGTACTCGCACACCGACGGCAACTGCGTCATCGGCGGTTACGTCTATCGAGGGGCGCGCGTGCCCGCGTTGCAGGGCCTCTACTTCTACTCGGACACCGGGGGACGGTTCCTGCGCAGCTTCCGCTGGAACGGAACGTCTGCGACGCAGTCGGCTCAGTGGACCGTGTCGTTCAGCGGCTCTCCGTACAGCTTCGGCGAGGACGCCGATGGCGATCTCTACCTGCTGACCTCGGCCGGAATCGTGTACCGTTTCGATCCTTGATCGAATCACGAGAGTCCGCTTTCCAACTCCGAGGCCATCGTCATGCGCGTGGTCATGGGTGTGCTCGCCGCACTGTTCGCGTTCGCCGCGTATCTCAACCTGAACGATCCGGATCCGCTCCAGTGGGTGAGTCTCTACCTGGCGTCGACGATCGCGGCCGGTTGGGTGGCCTGGAATCCGCCACGATCTCCGCGCTGGCTCCCGATCCTGGTCGGGCTCGCGGCACTCAGCTGGGCGGCAACGCTCGCACCGCAGGTGGTCGGTCAGGTGAGCTGGCGGGAGATGTGGGCGAGCTGGGAGATGAAGAACGCTCGGATCGAGGCCGGACGTGAGTTCTACGGCCTGCTGATCGTGGCGTCGACGATGGCCCTGGCGGTCCTGACGCGCCGCCTCGATCGCGCGTGAGTCTGTCTGCGCTGAGGCGCTGCGCGGCGCTCGCGCTTGCCAACGTCACGCGCGAGTATCCGAACCACCTCCTGCTGCTCGCGACCTCGGACGCCGACCTGCGCCCACCGCGCCAGCTGACGCCGGCGTTCTACGGCAGCTTCGACTGGCATTCGGCGGTGCACGCGCACTGGTCCCTGGTGCGGCTCCTGCGCCTGGCTCCGGAGTCATTCGAGTCGAGCGACGCCGCCCGCGAGGTATTGCGCGCCCATCTGACCGCGGACCGCATCGAAGCCGAGCGCGAGTTCGCGGCACGCCCCGAGCGCGCCGGGTGGGAGCGGCCGTATGGGCTCGCGTGGCTGCTCCAATTGTGCGGCGAGCTGCGCGAGTGGTCCGACGACGCCGAGGCGCGCGCGTGGGCCGGCTGCCTCGCTCCGCTCGAGTCGCTCGCGATCGAACGACTGCTCGCGTGGCTTCCGAAGCTGCGCGCGCCGCTTCGTTCCGGTGAACACCCGCAGAGTGCGTTCTCGATGGGGCTCATGCACGACTGGGCGCGAATCGCGGGGCACGCACCGATCCGCTCGCTGCTCGAGGAGCGAGCGCTCGCGTTCCACAGTGGTGATCGAGACGCGCCGATCCGCTACGAACCTTCGGCCTACGACTTCCTGTCGCCGATTCTCGGTGAGGCCGACCTGATGCGTCGGGTGCTCCCGCCGTCGGAGTTCGTGACGTGGCTCGATCGACTGTTGCCGATGCTCGACTCCGAGGACGCGAGGCGTTGGCTGACCCCTGCGGTGGTCGCCGATCCCTCGGACGGAAAGCTCGCCCACCTCGACGGCCTCAATCTGAGTCGCGCATGGATGCTGGAGGGCGTGCTGTCGGCGCTTCCGGCGCGCCATCACGCGCGGCCACGGCTCGAAGAGGCTGCGCTCGCGCATCGAACCACCGGACTCGAGGCGCTCGCGGGCGGGGAGTACGCGGGTACTCACTGGCTCGGCAGCTTCGCGGTCTATCTCGAGACGCGTCGAGGGCTCACGTGAGTCGCCGCTGGCTCATCGATCGCAGCAGTGTCCGCGGCCGAAACGGGCGACTCAATGACGTGGGCCGAGCCTCGGTTGAGGCCCTGAAACCGGCCTCCAAAATGGGCTTGCGTGGCGATCCGGAATGGCCGATATTTCCAGCGTCTTCGGTTGATCGGGGTGCGCAGTAACTTCTGATTCCGCCAGGGCAACCTCGGCGGATTTTTTGTTGCGAACGCATCACAAGACCGAAGTCGCGGTCATCATGGCCGGGCGCCGCTTCCGCGCGCGATGGAGGCAATTAGCAAGGGGCCTACGGGTCCCGTCGTGAAGGAGTTTCAAAGTGGCTCGTGGCACGGTGAAGTGGTTCAACGAGGCGAAGGGTTTCGGTTTCATCTCTCAGGAAGGCGGCGAAGACGTGTTCGTGCATTTCTCCGCCATTCAGGGCGAGGGTTTCAAGACGCTCGCTGAGGGAGAGCAGATCGAGTTCGACGTGACCCGTGGTCCGAAGGGGCTGCAGGCGGCGAACGTTCGCAAGGTTTAATCGCCCGAGGTACCACCTCACGTCGCGGGGCGGCGCCGAAAGGCGCCGCCCTTCGCGTCTCAGCGCGGGGCGGGTCCGCGGGGTCTAGTCGCCGATCACCACGCGCGTCGATCGCGTCCGCCCGGACTGGGCGAGTCGAATGAAGTAGATGCCGCGGCCGAAGTTTACAGCCGACCCCAGCTCGAGCTGATGAACGCCAGCACCCAGTGCACCCACTTCGCGTGAGACGACGCGCCTGCCGGCCAGATCGAGCACTTCGATGCGCGCGGGCTCCGAGGTCGGGAGTGCGAACGACACCACGAGTCGATCCCGCACCGGGTTCGCCCCGAGGTGCCGCAGCGCAAGCGAGATCGGAGCAGCCGGACCGAGGCCCGTGACCTGGTTCGGAATATCGACCCAGACCTCGCCACCGAACACCGGCCCCTGCTGAGAAGACACCACGAGCCGGTAGGCATAGCGGGCGCCGGGCGTGACGGTCGGGTCCACGTACTGCACATTGCCGCCCGCGTCGGCGATCACGGGGGCGATGCTCGACCACGGGGTTCCGATCTGGCGGCGATAGACCGCAGCGTGCGGCCCGGTCGCGGACACGACGTCCCACTCGAGCTGCGCGGCACTCGAAGTGGCCCCCGCTCTCGCGGTCAGGCTGGCGCCGACTGCGCTGCCGCCCCACTCGAGGAACTGCGTGTCTCCGAGCATCAGCTCACCGCTCCAGCCGCCGAACACGACCATGCGGTCCGAGCCTGGATCGTAGATCGCGGCCATCGCGTCGCGCTGAACCGGAGTCGATCCGGTGGGAGCCAGTTGAGCCCACTCGCCGAAGCCCGCGAGCGACAAGGCCCAGGTCTCGCCGAGAAACGCCTCGATGTTCGGTCCTCCGTCCCAGCCTCCGTACAGCACCATGCGATCGCGGAGCGGATCGTAGATCGCCGACAGCGTCCGACGGCCCGACGGTGGCGGCGCGGCGGGGTAGAGCCGCTCCCACTGGGGATCGCCGGTCAGGTTCAGTGCCCACAGTTCATTGTGGGTGCCGAAGTAGCCGTCGCTCGTCGATCCTCCGAAAATCACCATGCGGTTGCGCACCGGGTCGTAGATCGACGCCATTCCGTAGCCCGCGCTGGGTCGCGTTTCGATAGTGTTGATCGGAACCCACGCAGGAGCTCCGGACAGATCCAGCTCCCAGGTGTCACACGGCAAGCCGCTGGTGCCGCCGAAGCCCACGAATCGTTGACCGAGCGGGTCGTACACTGCGGCGCCGGCGAGCCTTCCGACCGGCGGCGTTCCGGTCGGAATCAGTTCGGTCCAGGTCGGCGTCGTGCCCGAAAGGTCGAGCTGCCAGACGTCGTTGAGGTATTGCCCCTGAGGATCCGGACCGCTCGGAGTGTGATGGCCGTATCCGCCGAAGATGAGCAGGCGTTCGCGCGCTTCGTCATAGCCCCACTGTGGACTGTGACGTTCACCGGGCGACGGTCCGCTGATGACGAGCTGGCTCCACGTGGGGGAATCCCCGAGCGTGAGCTGCCAGACCTCGTTGAAGAGTTGGCTTGGACCCGGGTAGGTCCAGCCCTGCCCTCCGAATATCAGGTAGCGATTGTTTTCTTTGTCGTAGATCGAGGCGTACTCGCGTCGCGGCACGGGATCGCCCGTTGCAACACCGAGCACCGACCATGCGCCATTCACTGCATCGGAAGCCGCCGGGGTCGAAGAGGTTCCGGAGAGCAACGTCGCGAAGACCAAGCGCGTTGCGAGTCGCGGCCACCGGCTCGGGCGCGAAGAAATCGAAGAGCGGTCCATGATTCGGCCTCCGAGGGATCACGCATCCAGAGCCACGGGGGGATCACGGGGCTCACGACTTGTCGCTGGAATAATACATCCGCTGTCGGGCCACGAGCAGCCCCTTTTCGGCCCCCGATTGTCAGTGAATCACGCTGACCGGCACCTGCGCCCGGGCACGAATGACATCGGAAATGCGCTCCAGGTCGGCCGGGCTTCGGAAGCGAAGGCCCTCCAGAGGGTCGAATCCGAACCGCCTTCGAAACTCCTCCCGGCGAGGCGGCCATACCAGCATGTCGGGATTCTCGAAGGTGATGCCGCGGCGCTGTCCTTCGAGAAGTTGGAGCACCAGGAAGCGATGGAAGTGATCGTCCGCCCACAGCACGATGCCCTCATCGAAAGGAAAGCTCTGCATCGCACCGCGGAATTCCAAATCGAGTCGGGTGAGCTCCTCGCGCTCGCGAAGCGCGCGGGGTATCGAGGTGGTCGCCAGAACGACCAGCACCGCCGAGGCCGCGGCGATTGCTGCCACGATCGAGGCGCGGCGGGCGAGCCACAGGAGCAGCGGTGTCGACGCCAGCAGACTGACCATGAGCACCGGAAGGAAATAGAGACCCGAATCGTGCACGCCATACGAGAAGATGAAAGTCAGCTGCAGCACCGCTCCGGCGAACAACGCGAGCAGGCCCCATCGAGTGGGCCCTGCCGTGACCCGAGTCGTCAGAATCGATCCGAGCAGCAGGCCGGGAACGATCCAGGGCATCAGCGTCGAACGGATCAGGCTCCATTCCTCCCGACCCGGGGCGAAGTGTCCGAGAAGCCCCGCGTAGTTCGCGCCGCGCACGTGGAGCAGGAATGACTCGAACGTCGGTGAAACCGGCCACTGGTAGGCCGCCGGATGGGCCGCCCGCCATGCGATCCACCCGTAGCTCGCAAGCGGCAGGAGAGCGGCCGCCACGACCACCATCGCCCATGCGGCGAGCGAGCGCCTCGCCCTCGCCCTGGCGATCACCAGCGCGACCGACATCGGAACGATGAACAGCACCGAAGTCGCGTGCCGGGTGCCGCACAGCCCACACAGCAGACCCCAGATCAGCGCACTCATCCAGTCGTGCGACGCCTGGGCGCCGCTGAGCTGACGCAGCTGGCCGATCAGGAACGCGGCGGCCAGAAGGAGGCACGCGTTGCTCCAGCTGTAGACCTCGGCGATAGTCGCGGACAGAATCCACACCGGATGGAGCATCAATGCCGCGACGGGAAACGCGATCGCCACCGCGCACGCCGCCGCCGAGTGCGGTGGTCGTCCGCTTCGTGATGTTTCTTCCTGGCACGCCGCCGCGACGTGCTGCACCAGGCGCGCGAATGCACCGGCTGCGACCGCTGCGCCGACGGCGCTCCACAGATTGGCGGCGAGCACCCACGACGCGCCCAGCGTGTGGGCGGCGTTGACGAACAGGTGGCCGACCATCACGTAGAGCGGATAGCCCGTCGGATGTGCGATGCCGGCGAGGGCCAGTGCCATCGTCAGCTCGGCCGAGTCTCCCATGCCGGGCGCGCCGGGCAGCAGCAGCACCGCAATTGCGAGGGCGCTCAGCGCCGCGGCCGCGACCGGGTAGGGACTCAGCCGCGCGTCGCTCGGGCTCAAGGTGCGAAGTCTCCGAGGCACATGTGGAACTCGCAGTCGTCGGGGTGAGGTGCTTCACCTGGCGGGTCTTGCGGGCATCATCGGCCCGAAGCGGCCGGAGATCTACTCCGCGGGCGTCGTGCCTTGACAGTCGGCACGCCACTGCTAGGCTCCCGACTCGTCACTCACGGAGGGCCCGCATGGATCGCGGCGCGTCGTCTCACCTCCTCACATGGATGTTGCTGCCGGTTTCCGCGGTGCTCGTGATTTCGGCACTGACGCTGGCGCGTCAGCCGTATACCGGGCTGATGCTGCGCGGCGATTGGGTGGCGGCGGTCGATCCAGGGAGCCCCGGAGAGCGAGCCGGGCTGGCGCGCGGTGATCGGCTGATTCCGCTTGCCGATCGCCCCCGTGGCGGAGACCTCGATCATCCACTGGCTTCTGCCCGGCCAGGACACGAGCTCCGACTGCTGCGCGAACGCGCCGGCGCGCTGGTCGAAGTCGCGGTCCTAGCGGCACCACTTCCCGATCGCGAGCGTCGCATGATGGCGATGCTGCTGGCGGTTGCGTCCGGATTCGTGGTGCTCGGCGGCTGGGTATGGAGCGAACGCCGAGACCTGCTCACGCGCACGTTCTATCTTTCGTGCCTGGCTTTCGCATGGTTGCTCGCACCACTTCCGCGCTTCGAAACCGACGTCGCGCGCGCTCTCTACGAGGATCTGTACTCGGGCGTCACGCTCTTCCTGCCGGCCTTGTTCATTCACTTCTTCGCGATGTTTCCCGAAGGGCTTCGTCCGACTGGGATCCGCGGCCGTGTGGGCTCGATCGGATACGGAATCGCCACGGCTCTCTTCACGATTGCGCTGGTGCTCCACCTGGTGGGCTCGCTGCGAAACGGAGCGACACCGTTCGCCGATCTGCTGCAGGGAGTGGCGGGGCTGTGGTTCGCGGCGGGCTGGCTGATCGCTCTGGTGTTGTTCGTACGTTCCTATCGCCGGGTTCGAACCGCGGATGCGCGGCGCCGATTGCGCGTCGCGCTAATCGGCACGGTACTGGGGGCAGGTCCGCTTGCGGCACTGGTCGCGATTCACAATCTACAGCCTGGAACCTCGCTGCCCGCCGAGCGCTGGGCCGTGGTCCTCACGCTGCTGGTGCCGGGCGGTTTCGCATGGGCGACCGTCGTCCATCGCATCTTCGAGTTCCGAGTGGCATTGCGGGCGGCGATCGGAATGACGTTGCTCGCGGCGTCGGTCGCGTCGGTGTTCTTCCTTGGCGAGTGGCTGTCTGCGGCGTGGCGAGCCGATCTCGGCGCCGGCATCGGCGGCGGCGCGCTGGCGCTGCTGGCACTGGTGGCCTCGGTCGCGGGCCCGGCGCGCGGAGTGATTCGCGAGGTGGGGCGTCGCATGGTCCCGGAACGTGAGGCCGACTCGCTGGCGGAGTGGCTGGTCCACAGCCCGGCCGCGCGCCGCGGCTCGCTCGACGCGATTCTCGAAGCGGCATGCGAGGGACTGACGACGCGGCTCAAGCTCGATGGCTGCGCGGTGGTCGAATTCTCGACTGCGGGGCCGGTTCCGCGCGCACGTGTGGGAGAGATGACGACCCCGGCGCTGCTCCCCGGGTTCGCAAGCCGACTCGAGGGGCGGGCGGGCGTGCTCGCGGTCGCCGACGAGCCTTTGCTGGCGGAGTTTCGACGGGTTCTGGACGCGGCCGGCGTGAGCTGGGTGGTGCCGTTCGGCGGGCGCGGAGCGAGTTCGGTGCTGTTGCTCGGCCGGCGCCTTGCCGGGGCATGGCTCGGGGTTTCCGAGCAGCGCGAGTTGCAGCTGTTCGCCGAGCAGCTCGAGGTACTGATCGAGAACGCGACTCTGCGACAGGCCGCCAGTGCACACGGCGCGATGGATCGCGAAATGACGCGCGCGGGCGCCATCCAGGCGCACTTGCTGCCGCGGCGACTGCCGCGCCACGCCTCGCTCGACTGCGCGGCGGGTACCCTGTCGTCGAAGGCGGTGGGTGGCGACTACTACGACTTCGTCGAGGGTCATGCGGGGCAGTTCACGCTGGCGGTCGGGGACGCGGCCGGCAAGGGTGTGCCGGCTGCTTTGATGGGCGCGTGGGTGCAGGCGTGTTTTCGCAATCAGGCGCGACGCGGCTCCCGGCCGGCGAGAGTCCTCGGGGTGCTCAATCACGAGCTGGTCGCGCTCGAGCAGCCGGACGCGTTCGTGGCGCTGCTGTGCGCTCACGTCGATGTACCGGCGGGGCGGATGCGACTCGCGAACGCCGGACTCACGCCTCCGCTGCTGCGACGTGGAGACGGCTCGATTGAAGAATTCACCGAGGGCGGTGTGTTGCTGGGAGTCGCGGCGCGCTCCGAGTATCCGGAAGTGGCGATCCAGCTGGCGGCCGGCGACATCGTGCTTCTCTACACGGATGGCCTCACCGAGGCGCGCCGAGGCGACGAGATGTTCGGCACCGATCGATTGCGCGGCGTGCTCACGAGCCATGCGGCGCGACCGGCCGCCGACATCGTGGCGGCGCTGCTCTCGGCGGTGCACGAGTTCACAGACGAGCCGCCCGACGACATGACGGTGGTGGTGCTGAAGCAGGTCGCGAGCGCGGTCGGCGCCCGGCGGTCCGCCCGGCAGGATGGGCTCAAGTGGAGCGAGCAGCCGGCCGATGCCCTGAGGTGAAGCGACAGGAAGTCGCTTTCCCCGCCCGCGCTGCCAACCACACGGGCGGCCGATCCGGATGGTTGACCGCGCGACGAACGCGTTCCTCGGAATCGGAGGTGCAACGTGTCGAAGATCGGCGGCTTGATCTTCTTCATCGATCTGTTGTGGTGGATTCGCCGCTGAGCTGAAGCGGTCGAAGGCGTGGGGAGGTGTTGCTCAGCCTCCCATCGCCGCTCGCCTCAGACCAGCGCCTCGGCTTTCGAACACACTCGATCGCGCTGCTCCAGCAGCTTCTCGAGGTCCTCGGAATCGAATCCGAGCGCCGGTGGCACTTCGTCTTCACGCAGCTGCGATGCGTCGTTCGCGTCGCCCTCGAGCGTCCAATACGCGAGCCGCTGGGCGAGCGATGCGGTGAGCGCCTCTTCCCGATGCTGTGGCGCCGACATGGGATCCTCGTGCCAGGCGATCGCGTCGGCCATCCAGTCCTGCATCTTCCACTGCCGCATCAGCGCCGCGCCGACCATCGGATGCAGGTAGTCCATCGCGACTCGCGCCTGGGCCTCGCCGTAGCGGACGTTGTTGCGCTTCTCGAGATCCAGCAACGCCTGGATGACGACCGGGCGTCCGATGTCGTGCAGAAGCCCGAGCAGAAAGGCGCCTTCAACATCGCGGTCCTTCACGCGTGCGATCTCGCGTGCCCAGATTGCGGCCATCGCCGAGCGCGGCCACACCGGTGAGACCAGGTCCACGTAGCCGCCGGCCTGAAAGAGCTTGGCTTTCATGCACGCCGCAAGTGCGATCTGCGAAACGGTGGTGAGTCCGATTCGAATCACGGCCTGCGACAGGGAGACGATCGGCTCGGAGGCCGCGTAGGCCGCCGAGTTCGCGGCGCGCAGTACGTGCGCGGCGAGCGCGGGGTCGGAGCTCAGCGACTCCGCGATCTTGCTGGTCGCGGTGTTCTCGTTGCGAGAAGCCTGCAGGACCTGGGTCGCGGCGGTCGGAATGACGGGCAGCACCAGATGCCCCGAATTGAGGCGTTCGAGCAGCAGGGCGCGCGCGTCTCCGCCGGTCCCGGCGGCGGGCTTCGACTCGATTTGAGCCATGGCGGATTTGCCCCTGATCTGGATGGAGACAGTGCAAGTGTCGGTCGGATGAAGGCGGGCTTGAGGGGGTGGGGAGCACTCGGGCCCAGGGCGCGGCCGGTGTGAGCGCGCATCACCTGATATCCTGGCCATCGTCGCAACGACCCCGGCAACCCGAAACCGCCGTGAGGATGACCCATGCGTCGTAGCCGCCCGAAGTGACGCCGACCGCGGTCGGGCCGGTGCTGATCGGTCTCACCGGTGCGGCGTTGATCGCGACGATCCTGTGGGATGCCTTCGAGACCGTGCTGGTTCCGCGCCGCATCGGACGTCGCATTCGGCTCACGCGCTACTTCTACATGGCGTCGTGGCGCGTGTGGCGAGCGGCGGCGCAGTCGATCCGCAAACCCTCGAGGCGCGAGGCTTTACTCGGGTTCTTCGGGCCGATCTCCTTGATCCTGCTTCTGATCTGCTGGGCAACGGGGCTCATCGTGGCTTTCACGCTGCTGCATCTGTCGGCCACCGCCGGCGACGGCGTCAGTCCCGGCCGGCTCGGGCTACTCCTCTACATGAGCGGCGAGACCTTCTTCACGCTCGGCTACGGTGATTTCACCCCGTCGACCGGATTCGGCCGTGCGCTCTCGGTGCTCGAGTCCGGACTCGGATTCGCCTTTCTGGGCACCGTGGTCGGCTACCTGCCGACCATCTACTCGGCGTTCGCGCAGCGCGAGGTCGAAATCTCGCTCATGGATGCGCGTGCAGGTTCACCGCCGACCGCGGCGGAATTCCTGAGTCGCATGCCGGCGTCGGGAGCGGATTCGTTCAGCGACGCGCTGCTCAGCGGATGGGAGCGCTGGTCGGCGCAGTTGCTGGAAGCCCACATCTCTTATCCGCAGCTCGCCTACTACCGATCACAGCACAGCAACCAGTCGTGGCTGGGAACCCTCGTCACGATTCTCGATTCGACGGCGCTGATGCTCGCCCGCGTCGAGTCGCCACCCAACCGTCAGACGTCGCTCACCTTTGCGATGGCGCGGCACGCGCTCGTGGACATCTCGCACCTGTTCGTGCCGCGCTTCACGCCCGGCGCACCGGACCGATTGCCAGGTGAGGCGCTCCAGCAGCTTCGGGACCGGCTCGCGGGCACGCCGCACGAGGTGCCTGCCGGCGTGGAGTTCGAGCATCGATTGTCCGATCTGCGGCGACTGTACGAACCCTATGCTCAGGCGCTCGGCTTCCATCTGCTGTTCGAGCTGCCGCCGTGGATTCACGCGCAGCCCGGCCGCGACAATTGGCACGGCGGGCCGTGGGATCGAGCGATCGCCGCGCAGGAGAAGTCGACTCACCGGCGCGACGATCACTTCTGATCGTCGGAGCGCAAAGCGTTGGCCGCGAACCTGGCGCGTCGCTCAGCGATAGATCGACTTGAGCGTTCCCCACGAGCGCGATCGCGCCGAGGTCGGCTCGACGGTTTCACAGAACGTGATGTCGTCGTAGCCGACATTGGGATCCGGAAACGCGTCGTACCTCAGGGTGACCTTCACGATCGCGGTTCCCGACACCGAAAGTCGAACGTTTCCAGCACCGGCCTGGGTGATGCAGGCGTCGCCAGCCGCCAGATCGGGGCCGCCCGCAGTCGACAGCAGCGCCTGGTCGACCTGAGTGTTGCTCGCGTCGTAGGCGGTGAGCAGGACTTCGTGCGTGGTGCCGCCGAACGGGAAATAGTCACCATAGTCGAGAATGCGGATCGAGAAGCACGACACGGTGACACCGGTTGCAAACGTGAAGTCGTAGTCGAGTACGCACTGCGCATCGTCCGCGAATCCACGAATTCCGTTCAGACATCCGTTCGTGATGCCCGCGCCGGCGCCCCATGCGTCGTAGGGGACCGGATTTCCTTCCTCCACGACGGCGGCACTGCCGACCGTGCACGACGGGCTGAAAGGCCACGCCACACTGTTGATGATGAGATCGGGGTCGATCGCGAGCGGACCCTCGACCGAGGCGCCGGTGGTCAGGCTCTCGAAGTCGATCAGTCGAAACACCGCCGAACACACGCCGGGTCCGCACAATTGCGCATGGGCGGAGGGAGCGATCGAGAGCGTGAACGAAGCGAACAGCACGAGCGCAAGCAGCATGGGCGAGGCGATGGGGGAACGCGGCCGCATGAAATCCTCCGGTGTCGGTGCAGGAAGGGGTGGCTCGAAGGGCGAAATACTAGCATGTGCCGCAGCGGCGGTGATTCGAAACCGCGCTGGCGCGTACCGGTCGCTGAGCCCTTCGCGTCATCGGCTCGCGCGCGCCACACTCATCATGACGCCCATGGTGAAACGCGCGCTGACTCGTTCTCCGGGTTTCAGCGCGTCCGGACACTCGTGTGCGCTCAGTCTGCCGGCGATCGGCGGTCCGGCCTCGCCCTCGAGTTCGACGACGAGGTCCACGTAACGGTCGCCGTGGATGCTCAGCGGCGTCGCGGATCGCACCGTGCCGGTGCGGGTCTGGGGCAGGAGCAGGCTCACGCCGGAACCTTGGGCCCGTCGGTGAGGGGAGTCAACTCCGCGCCGGTCGGATCGAACTTGTGCGTGCGTCGAGTACCGATGACGCTTCGCCACGCGGGTCGCCGTCGAACGGTTCACACCCTGGAGTTCATCATGCACTCAGCGCGGATCACTTCACTCATGCCACGCCGGTCCTTTCTCTCCACGTCGCTTGCGGCCCTGTCGGTCTTCGCGATTCCTTCCGCGGTGCACGCCGCCTCCGAGGCCGGCAGGCCCACGAGTCCGGCTGCCGACAGCTCGGCGCGCGTCGCTCCTGCAGCCCCCGCGCTCGCCTTGCCACTGGTACGAGAGTTCGTGGGAGCGGCACACGGGAACCTCGACAGGACGCGCGAGATGCTCGACGCCGAACCGGGTCTGCTCAATGCCACCTGGGATTGGAAATCCGGCGACTTCGAGACTGCCATCGGTGGAGCGGGGCACATGGGCCGGCGCGACATCGCGGAACTGCTGATCGGTCGTGGCGCACGCCTCGACCTGTTCGTTGCCGCGATGCTCGGTCAACTCGATCTGGTGAAGGCGACGCTCACGGCGTATCCCGCGCTCGCGCAGTCCAAGGGACCTCACGGGATCTCGCTGATTCGTCATGCTCAGGCCGGCGGCGCGCAGGCGGCACCGGTGCTCGAGTATCTGGAATCCCTACCGCGAGGCTGAGCGAGACGGAGAGAGCCTTGTTGCCCATGGCGGTCTCGTGGCCGTCCTTGACGAACAGCCGCTTGCGAGTCTCGTCCGACATGAGCACGTGGGTTTCGTCGCTCTTGTATCCGCGAGCGGCGATCGCGTCGTAGGCGCGTTCGGCAGACTCGCGGTCGCTGAACGTACCAACCATGATCGGGTGCTGCAGTTCCGTCTTCTTGTCAGACATCGGTCACCTCCAGGAATGGCTTGATTCCGAACCACAATGAAGTCCGCTTCGAGACCGGGCTTCAGGAGGAGGGCGGTCTGCGGGCGGAGCGGAGTTCACCTTCTTTCAATCCGCACTGCCCCCTGCGATACTCGTGGCGGCCGTTCAGCCTCAACCGAGGGCTCCACGAATGCTCCGCGCGCTCTTCATCGACGATGATGCCGACTTCCTGCTCGGCCTGGCCGAGGTCGCTACGCAGGAGGGATTCTCCGTCAGCACCGCACGTTCACTGGCGGAAGCTCGCGAACAGCTCGCCAATGGCGCGCCCGATCTCGTCCTCGTGGATCTGGTGCTGCCGGATGGGGATGGCATCGAGCTGCTGCGGGAACTGAAGGAGGCGTCCAGTTCCGACGTCATCCTGGTCTCGGGCATGGCCACCGTGGACTCCGCGATCGAGGCGCTCCGACTCGGCGCGCTCGACTACCTCACGAAGCCGCTCGACAATCGACGGCTCAAGGCGGTGCTCGCGCACGTCCTGCGCGTGCGGTCGCTCAAGGAAGAAGTTGGCACGCTGCGCGGAGAGCTGCGCAAGTTCGGCCGCTTCGGTCGGCTGATCGGCGTCTCTCCGGCGATGCAGAAGGTCTACGACCAGATGTCGAAAGTTGCTCCGACCGATGCCACGGTCTTCATCACCGGCGAGAGCGGCACCGGCAAGGAGCTGGTCGCGCAGACGATCTTCGAGCTGAGCGGGCGTCGACGAAAGCCTTACCTTCCGCTCGATTTCGGCTCGATCCCCCAGAATCTGATCGAGAGCGAGTTGTTCGGCCACGAACGCGGGAGCTTCACCGGCGCGACTCAATTGCGTCGTGGCTGCTTCGAGCGGGCGGCGGCGGGCACGCTGTTTCTGGACGAGATCACCGAGATGCCGATCGAGCTGCAGGTGAAGCTGCTGCGCGTGCTCGAGTCCGGCTCGCTGATTCGCGTCGGGGGCGACGAGTCGGTTCCGGTCGACGTGCGCTTGATCGCCGCCTCCAATCGGATTCCGAAAGATGCCCTGCGCGACGGCAAGTTGCGCGAGGATCTGTACTATCGAATCAACGTCTTCCCGATCGTGCTGCCGCCGCTTCGCGAGCGCGAAGGTGACTCGCTGCTGCTGGCCGACCAGATGCTCGAGACCCTCAACGCGGCGCAGGGGACGTCCAAGCGGTTGAGTGCCGAGGCGCGCGATCGCATTCAGGCCTACCCGTGGCCCGGAAACGTCCGTGAGCTGAGAAACGAGATGCAGCGCGCGTTCATCATGTACGAGCGCGTGCTCGAACTTTCGGAGCTGGCGGCCCATTCCGACCCCGCGGCTCCGGCCGGCGAGGTGAGCGGATCGCTCGATGAAGCCGAGCGTCACCTGATTCTGCGAACGCTCGAGCAATTCGGCGGCGACAAGAAGAAGGCGGCGCAGACTCTGGGGATCAGCCTGAAGACGCTCTACAACCGTCTTCACCTCTACGCCGAGCGCTGACGCTTCGCGATCCGAACCGCCCGCGGCGATTGTAGATTCGTCCGGGCCTTGAAGATTCGTCCGGATTGCCCACGGAGGCCGGCGTTTCCGGGGCGTCGGCGGTGGCAAGGTTGCGCTCGAGGTTGTTTCGCCTCAAGGGGTTGGCGAATGAGGCCTCGGCTGAGACTGATGGCACGGCGCTCGCGTTCCGATCTGCTCGGTAGCCGAGGGATGAAAGCGTCTCGAAGGACCCCAGGAGATCGACCGTGACGGCATGGTCTTTCAATCGCAAGTTGATCACCGGCGTCGGCGTGATCTGTCTGTTCGCGATTCTGACCAGCGCCGCGTCTCTGTTCGCCTCTCGCGTGCTGATTGCGAACTCCGAACGCGTTGCCACCGGGGAGGGCCGTGATCTCGCCGAGGCTCAAGCGCTGCGACTCGTCGCCGTCAAGAGCATTGGGGATGTCCACGCCTGCCTGCTGACCGGAGGCAGAGATTGCGCGCGGTCGGCTCGGACCGGAAGCACCGAGGCGCAAGGTCTGATCGATCGCCTGCGATCGCGATCGACGGATCCTGAGCTCCGTGCGCTCCTCGAACGTGTTGCGGTGGCGGAGCGAGCCCACCAGGATGCGTTCGCTCGGGCACTCAAGGCGAACGACGGCTCGCCGCCGCCGGTGACCGGCGTCCATGCGGAGCTGGTCCTGTCGCTCGGCGCCGAGCTCGATCGGACACTTGCCGCACTCGTCGCCTTCACCGAATCCGCGAACCTTCGAAGCCTCGCACCCGCGCGAATTGCGGTCGATCGCGCGGAAGCGGTGTTGATCGTGATCACCATCCTCACGATTCTGTTGCTCGGACTGCTGTGCCTTCTGCTGGTCGGTGCGCTCAACACGAGCTACCGGCAGCAGTCGACCGCCCGTACGGCAGCTGAGCACGACCAGTCGAAAGCCAGGGAGACGCTTTCGGAGGTCGAGGCGGCGAGTCAGTTGAAGGACGAGTTCCTGGCCACGGTTTCTCACGAGCTTCGCAATCCGCTGGCTCCGATCCTCACCTGGACTCAGCTTCTGCGAAGCGGAACGCTCGACCCAGAAAAGACGCAGCGGGCGCTGGAGGTCATCGAGCGCAACGTCACTTCGCAGGCCAAGCTGATCGACGACCTCGTCGATGTCTCGCGCGTCGTGTCCGGCAAATTCCGACTCGATGTGCGACCCATCGACTTGATGCCGGTCATCAAGGCGGCGGTGGATGCGCAGATTCCGGCCAGCGACGCCAAACAGATCCGGCTGCAGGTGGTTCTGGATGAGCGCTCGGGATTCGTCTCGGGAGACTCCGAACGACTCCAGCAGGTCATGTCGAATCTGGTCTCGAATGCCATCAAGTTCACGCCCAAGGGCGGCCGCGTGCAGGTGGTGCTGCAGCGTGCGGAATCGCACGTCGAGGTCACCGTCAGCGACAATGGTCTCGGCATCGACTCCGAGTTCCTGCCGCACGTCTTCGAGCCCTTCCGTCAGGCGACCGTCGGATCGATGCGCCGTCACGGCGGGCTGGGTCTTGGGCTTTCGATCGTGCGCCATATCGTCGAGCTCCACGGAGGCGAGATCACCGCGTTCAGCGGCGGCTCCGACCGTGGCTCGAAGTTCACGATCAAGTTTCCGCTGCTGGCGACCGCCGGACAGGGTGGCGAGTTGTCACAGCGGCACCCGATCGCCCGCGACACGCTTGCCGATGTCGATCTCGGGCGCCTGGACGGGGTTCGCGTGCTGCTCGTCGACGACGAGCCGAGCGCCAGTGAAGCGCTGCACGTGCTCTTCAAGTCGTGCGGAGCAGATGCCCGGGTCGCGGGCTCGGCAGCCCAGGCGCTCGAGCTGTTCGAGGAATGGCAGCCGGACGTGCTGGTCTCCGACATCGCCATGCCAGGAGAAGATGGCTATTCGCTGATTCGCAAGATTCGACAACGCTCCAAAGCCCGGGGCGGAAGTGTGCCGGCACTGGCACTCACGGCTTACGCGAAGATCGAGGATCGCGTGACCATTCTGGCGGCGGGATTCCAGATGTATCTGTCGAAGCCGGCCGATCCCAACGAACTGGTCGCGGTCGTCAGCAGTCTCACGAAGCGGCGTGGATTGTCTGAGCCTCGGCTGGTGAGCTAGATGACTCGGATGGCCGTCGTGCTCGCGATGGCGCTCTCGCTGGGCCCCGTGCCGATCGGCATCGCGTCACCGGTGCCGCCGATCACGACACCGCCGCTCGAACTCCCGGTCCCGCTCGTTCGACAGACGCGCGAGCGTTGCGGGCAAGCTGCTCTCGAAATGGTGCTGCGGTACTACGCTGCCGCCTCGGCGGCGCTCCGCGAAGGCGAGCTCGCCTACGATCCGACTCTGCGCGGATCCCTCATCACCGACCTCGCCGCGGCCGCACGGCGCGCCGGATTCGATGCGGAGGTCGTGGCACTGTCGGCGGATTCACTGGTCGCGGCACTCGTCGCCGGAGTGCCGCCGATTCTGCTCTATCAGAACGGCCGGGCGCCGCTGACGGTGCCGCACTTCGGCGTGGTGACGCGCTGGGACGCTGCGCGCGACGAATTCACCCTCAACGACGGACGCGCCACTCCGCGCGTCATGAGCCGCGACGAGCTGACGAAGCGCTGGCGGACCGCGGGTTCACGAGCGCTGCTGGTCCGCCGGAGGCTCCCTTGAAGCGCGGCGGCGGGCCGTGGTTCGGAATCCTCGCCGCGACGCTCCTCGTGGTTCCGTCGCTCTCGGGTTGCGCGCACTTCGTGATCCTTCACGATCCGCTCTCGGCGAGCGAGCACAGCGATCTCGGAGTGGTCTATGAGACGCAGGGCGAGCTGGAGCTGGCCGCGCGCGAGTACCATCGGGCGCTCCGATTGGATTCCGGCGATGCGAGAACGCGGGTGAACCTTGGCAATGTCGAGGCCGCACGCGGGAGATGGCGACGGGCCGAGAATGCCTATCGTCGCGCGCTGCGAGACTCGACGACCAATGCCGACGCCATGAACAATCTCGCCATTGCGTTGCTCAGGCAGCGGCGCAATCTGGATGAGGCGCGGTCCCTCGCCGAGCGTGCGCTGAACGGCGCGGGCACACGCGACTCGCTCTATCGCGCGACGCTCGACGAGATCGTGACGGCTGCGGCGCGCAAGCGGCCTTAAGAGAGCCGCGTCGCTCGCCGCTGAAGTTCACCCCTGATCGCCGCCTTGTAGATCTCTCCGGCGTTGTAAATCACGCCTGCGCGGACGCTCGAGCGGAGCCTCGCGCCGAGCCCGGCAGGTCGGGCACGAAAGCCTTCATCGTCCACGTCCTCAAGCAATTCGGGCCGATCCCGCCGCTCGAGACCCGACTGGCACCGTTCCTGCGGTTCAACTCGGTGATCCGACCTGGATCCGAGGCGCTTCGCGCCTCCGCTCGAATCACTGACCGCAGAGGTGACTCCATGAATCGGTTCAACGGCACCCTTCGAATCTGGACTGCGATGGTATTGATCCTCAGCATGACCGCGCTCAATCTCGGCACCGCGACGGCAGGGCTCGCGCCATCGACGCGATCGGGAGAGACCTCGGTCTCATCGGAGCGGGATGCGGACATGCTGATGGCGCAGCGCGCCCTCGAGCACAAGGTCGTCGCTCAGAAGCTTCGCGACTACGGCGTCTCTGCGGACGCGGCGCAGCTCAAGCTCGCCAGCATGTCCGACCAGGATCTGCACCACCTCGCCAGCGCCTCCAAGGGGCTTCCGAGCGGCGGCGACGGTACCGGCGCCATCATCGGTGTGTTGATCGTCGTCATCCTCGTCATTGTCGTCATCCGGCTCATGCATCACGACGTCGTCATTCGCTAAGGAAGGCTCGTCATCTCAATCGCGCTGCTCGTTTGTAATGTCGTCATCGGGCTTGGTCTGCTGTTCTACGTCCTCGGAGCACTCCGACTTGCCCCTCGATTTGGAGAGTCCCCGTGAGTCACGCCCCCGCATGGTGGGACCCGTTTCCTGCCGAACGATTCTGGCTCGGGCTCCCGAGTGTGGAGGGGGACGTCATGCACCTGGCCACGCCTCAACTCGACGGTCGGCACGTGCGAACCCGATCGCACGAGCTGATCCGGCGCGTCAGGCGGGGTGACGTCGTTTTCCACTACGACGAAGTGCGTCAGGGGATCGTCGCGTGGTCTCAACCCCGAGGACGACTCGAGCGGCGAATGCTCGATTGGACGATCGACCCCTCCGAGTCCGGTGGCCGTCGTGACGAGGTTCGCGCGCAGCCGAGTTGGACGATGCCGCTGGGGCACGTGACGCCGATCGAACCGATGGTCCCCCTCGACCAGGTCGCGCGTGCGCAGTGGGGCTTGTTTCCAGCGCTACGCGCGCTCGAAGACGCGGTGGGCGCGCCGCTCGAGTACCCGTTCGCGATCTGCAGCCCCGTCGAAACACTCGTTCTGGCGGGTCACGTCTTCAAGCTTCCGGCGATCTTGATCGAGCGCATTCCCGGACTCGCGGGCGTCGCCGATCAGATGGAGTGGTTCAGCCCCGCGGCAAGCGCGGGTCGGCACCTCGTTCCCGCTCGCACACAAGTCGCGGCCTGAACGACCTGGCGTCGTCCGGCACGCGCATCGTTCATCCTCAGAGGAGAATCGAGATGCTCACACTTCAGAGCGTGGTCGCGCTGATGACCGGATTCGCTGCAGTGGATCTGGGAAGCCCGAGGGTCGTCGCGACGGGCAGCGAGTCCCCGGATCAGCAATTGAGGGCCGCCGCAGCCGCGTGTCGCGAGCTGCTCGGGACACGCCCCGGGCCGATGTCCAGGGGCCTGCTCGAGAAGTGCCGGAGCGTCGTCGTCATTCCGCGCGCGAGCATGGCCGCGAAGGGCTTCGGGGGCCATCACGGTTCTGGCGTGCTGAGTTGCCGCAACCCGTGGGGGGCCTGGAGCCCGCCGAGCTTCGTGGGCATCACGAGCGGTGGCTGGGCCCCGTCGATGATGCCCGAAGCGAGCGACCTCGTGGTGTTCTCCACCAGCGACGCATGGGCGCGTTCCCTGAGTTCGAACGGACGAGTCACGCTGAGTGGCGTGACGCGAGGATCCACGTGGTCCTTTGGACGCAACGCCGAGTTGGAGTGCCGCGACACGGTCGCCGTCGAGACTCACTGTTTCGCGAAGTCGAACGGACGATTTGCCGAGCGCTCGTTCCGCCGGGCGCAGCTGGCCGTCGACACGAAAGCGAATTCCGCCTACTACGGCGAGGCTCTGACGTTCCAGGACCTGCTGTTCCAGTACCCGGCCCCGAGCCTGTCGGACGAAGCGATGCGCTTCTGCTCGGCGCTGGACTAAGTCGAGCGACCGGTGAACTCGCATCCGCGATGGTCGCTCGCGAGCCCGGTGAGCGCGTCTCTCCGCCGTTCGCCGCCGCGCCTGATCCTCGTGGCCGGGAGCGCGTTGGCGCTGCTGGTGCTCGCCACGTGGCTGGTGCCTCAGTGGATCGATTGGAATCGCTTCCGGCCGTACCTCGAGTCGGCCGGCTCTCGCGCGCTCGGGATGCCTGTGCGCATGGCCGGTCGGGCGGGCCTCACGCTGCTGCCTTCCATTGCGCTCACCGCCCGGGATGCGCAGGTTCTCGATGATGCTGGAGCGGTGGTCGCGTCGGTGAGGCGACTCCGCGTCGGGATCTCGCTTCTCCCATTGCTGGGGGGGGCAGTGAGGGTCCGCCGGCTCGACCTCGTGCAGCCGCGGATTCAGATCGAGCGAAGCTCCGACGGACGCTTCAACGTCGCACAACTTCGTCAGGCGGCCGCACTGCTCGGGGCGCTCGACAGGGGAACGGCATCGATCTCCGGGGGAACGGTTCACTTTCTGGATCGGCGAACCGGAAGCTCCTTCGAGGCGACCGACATCGCATTCACACTCACGCCGCGTGGAGGTCGATTCGAAGTCGACCCCGCTTCGATGAAATTGTTCGGAGGCGAGGCGAAGGGAAGCATTCGAGTCGATCTCTCGGGCGCTCGGCCTGCCTACGAGGTTCGTGGTGCGCTGGCGGGATTTCGCATCGAACAGTTCCTGGGGACGCTGACTTCGAAGCCGCCCGCCGAAGGCGTGATGAATCTGACTGCGAGCGTGTCCATGCACGGCGAGCCCGATCGTTCATTGCTCGAAAGCCTGACCGGCGAGATCTCGCTGCGGGGCGAGAATCTCGAACTGGTCGGCAACGATCTCGACCGTGAGATCGGGCGATTCGAATCGAGCCAGAGTTTCAGCCTCGTCGATGTGGGTGCGGTATTCCTGGCGGGTCCGATCGGTCTTGCGGTCACCAAGGGCTACGACCTCGCCAGTCTGTTTCGGGGCTCGGGCGGGCGCAGCAGCATTCGCACGCTGGTCTCGGATTGGAAGGTGGAGCGAGGCGTTGCACGCGCGACGGACGTCGCGATGGCGACGTCCCGAAATCGCATTGCCTTGACGGGCGGGCTCGATCTGGCGAACGAGCGATTCGCGGACGTGACGATCGCGGTCGTCGACGCAAACGGCTGCGCCCGGGTTCGGCAGGCGGTGCACGGCACCTTCGCAGCGCCGATCGTCGAGAAGCCGCACCTGCTCGCGTCCATCTCGGGGCCGCTGCTCAAGCTCTACCGGCAGACACGCGCGCTCCTGCCGGCCGGCGCGTGCGACGCGTTCTACTCGGGATCCGTCGCTCCGCCGCGTTAGCGGACCGAAGTGAGCACCACCGCTTCGGGCCTGCGATCGAGCATGCCGAGGCACCGGGACCTGCTGGCGGGATCCAGGCCTCCGAGCCCCTCGTCCAGGATCACGACCCGCGAGCGCTGCAGCATCGCGCGAGCGATGAACACCCGATGGGACTCGCCCTGCGAGAGCTGCCATCCGACCTCGCCGACCTGCTGGTGCAGCCCTGCGGGCATTCGTCGAATCAGCGAGCCCAGGCCGAGCTCTTCGCAGACGAGCCGCGCGTCCTCGTAGTCCTCCGCTCGATGCGGCCACGGGCGTCCGAGCAACAGGTTGAAAGCGAGGGTGTCCGAGAACACGTGGTTTTCGCTCGGCTGAGGGGCCAGTGACAGGTGCCGCACTCGATCCCGCTCCGGAATCGAACGCGCGTCACGCCCCCCGATTCGCACCTGGCCGGAACGAGCGATACGAATTCCGGCGAGTATTCCGGCGAGGGTTGACTTACCGCATGCCGAAGCACCGTCAATCGACACGCGCGCGCCGGGCCCGATCTCGAGACTGCATCCGCGCAACACCTCGTTCAGCCGGCCGCGGTGGCGATAGCCGATCGCGACACACTCGATGACCGGCTCGCCGGTCGGCAGCCACTCCGGTTCGATCGGCGCTTCGGGTCGCGTCGCTCGATTCGCGCGGCGCGCGGCGCGGAGCAGCGGTCGGATCGAGTCGAGGGCGGCGGCCGCATTCGACAGGCTCGAACACGCAGTCGTCAGCCGTTCCAGCGCGCCGTAGCCGAGCAACAGACCCGCGACGGTCATCCATGAAGTTCCGGCCACGGTTTCGCGCCACGAAGCGTCGGTGAGCAGAAGCGCGAATCCCGCCACCAGCCAGCCGCGTGGGGCGAGCACCGCGATCCACACCTGCCAGCGGTCCAACTCGCCGGACACTCGAAGGTGTCGCTCCGCTGCAGCGTCCAGTTCGTGATCGGGCGCCCCGGGTGCCTCCTGCATCGCGCGTGTGCGGTGGCCGAGCATGCCTTCCACCATCCGCCGGCTGAGTCGCTGTCGCGTTCGGAACCAGGCTCGCCAGCGCGGGAGCCGCCACACATGCAGTGCGATCGAGGCGACGCACCACGCCATCAACAGCCACGCGAGCCCGGTCGTATGCGGGGCCGCCAGCAGCACGGCGATTGCAGCCGCGAGCTCGACCGATGTCAGCGCGCCACCGAATACGCCGCCGATCGTGTGGCTCTCGAAGCCGTGCGACTCGAGCACGATGCCGAGCCAGTGTCCCGCGCCACGGATCCGAACGGCATCCAGTCCGAGACGCGTGGCGCCGAGCAGCATCCGATCCCGGAGCAACGCTCCGAGGCGCACGGATCCGTGGGACTGGAACCAGCCCGCCGTCATTTGCGCGAACTCGCCGGTCGCGACCAGGAGCACCCACGCGAACATCACACTGCCGGTGAGGTTGCGATCCGTGAGTGCATCGAACAGCACGACCCATCCGCCGATCGACAAGGCCCGCGCGAGCAGACTGAATCCCAGACTCCAGAGGGCATGCGCGAAGACGCCATCCTCCGACAGGGCGGTCGTGAGCGGAGCGCCGCTGCGTCGATGCAGGCTCCAGCCCGTCGCACATCGGTGTCCTGCCAGACGTTCCTTCTCGAGCTGAGCCGCAGCGATCGCGCGTCGACGCGGGGCGATCCGCGAGCGTTCGATCAGCTGGTCGACTTCGCGCCGCACTCGGTCCGGAACCGGGAGTCGCGCGATCCAATCGCGAATCGACACGCTTCGAGTCGAGCCATCGGGGCACGCCACTCGAATCTGGCCCCAGCGAGCGCCTTCGATCACTGCATAGCCCGGCGGTGCTTCGTCGTGAACACGCACGATCAGCGGAGCGTGATGGTGCAGATGGGTTTCGAGATCCTCCCGCGTCATCGAGACGGTTTCGCACTCGAGGCCGAGTCGAGCGCACTCACTTGCGATCGCACGGTCCGCGAGCTCGAGCGAACCCGAGAGCGCCGCGGTCAGGAGTTCTCGCTGCGGCGCTGCGACTCGAT
This sequence comes from Candidatus Eisenbacteria bacterium, assembly GCA_013140805.1. Classification (NCBI taxonomy): domain Bacteria; phylum Candidatus Eiseniibacteriota; species Candidatus Eiseniibacteriota bacterium. Next base: position 30,028 of record JABFRW010000019.1, on the reverse strand, counting down.
CGCGGTTGCCGCTCGAGCCGGCGAGCCGCTCCAATGCGCCGCACAGCCTGTCGGGCGTCCATGCGGTTGGAGCGAGGCGGGGCTGCGTCATGGAGCGTCGTGACGCGAATGCAGTCGTCCGGCGTCGAGATCCAGTCGGCGCCATCGCTTCGAGTCCAGCAGTTCGAGCGCGGAGCGCTCCTCCGCCAGCAGGCGCGCGAACTGAGACGCTTCAGATGCAGCGAGTGCGGGCGGCTCACCGTTCTCGACGATCGTGCCGTCGACCACCACCATCACCCGATCGAAGTGGAGTGCGTCGAGGAGGTCGTGCGTCACGCAGACCACGGTGGCGCTCGGCCAGCGCTCGCGAGCGACTGCGCTCAGACGGCGGCGTTGCTCCCGATCGAGGCCGGAGAACGCTTCGTCGAGGATGACCACGCGTGCCGTGCGACGTCCATACGCGCGGCCGAACCGCACTCGTTGCGCCTCACCGTGCGACAGTCGGCCGCCGCCGTCACCGAGTCCCGCCTGCATTCCGGAAGGAAGCGAACGCGCGAGCTCAGCCAATTCGCTCGGAACGAGAGACTCACGGGCGCGAGGGGTCGCGCCGGGCTCGAGGCCATAGTTCAGATTCTGCTCGAGCGAGTCACTCCAGACGCGAGTCTCCGACTCTGCCCATGCCGTTTGGGCCCGCAGTCCGCGGAAAGACTCGGGGTGGGCCGCTCGTCCGTCGACCCACAATCGCCCGGCGGTCGTGGCGTGCCAGCCCAGCATCCATGCAACCAGCGTGGACTTTCCGCCGCCCGACGGACCGACGATCGCCGCGCGACAACCGCCCGGGATCTCGAAGCTCAGATCGCGCAGGACGATGCGTCCACCGCGTGAGATCTCGGCTGCCTCCGCCCGAAACGAGACGCCGACGTCCGGTTCGGCGATCGACTCCGATGCGTCCGCCGGATCACCCGCGTGCGGATCGTCGGCGACGATTGCGAGCTCCATCGCTCGCTGTGCGATGTTGCGTCTTGCGAGCAGGTCGCGGCCGATCGAATCGATGCGTTGAGCCAGCCAGGGCAGCCGCAGAGTCCAGAACACGGCGAGCAGCACAGCACCCGATGGTGCGTCGGCAGTCAGTCGGGGGAGTCCGAGAATCCCAAGCGTCCCGACCGCGATCAGCATCAGCAGCAGCGAGGTCACGAGGCCATTGCTCGCTGCCGCCAGCATTGCCCGACCCCATTCGGCGAGCAGCCGGGAGTGCTGCCTTCGAAGCGTCGATGCGGCGCCGTTGGCACGAATCGGAACCGCGCCGAGCAGCGCGTCGAGGTGCAGGCGCGTCAGGGCTCCCGAGAACACCCGGGACCGCATGTCCTGCTCGGCGAGAATCGATCTCGACAGCAGCGCGATGGGGAGCGAGAGGGCCAGCGACACGCCGACCGCCGGCAGCAGCGCGGGAACCAGCGTGACCGCGCCGATCGCCATCGCCATCCACTCGCAGGCGGCTCGCACCATCGCGACGAACATCGGAGGCATCGCATGCAGGGCGTGGAGTGCGTGCGCACGTTCGGCGATGTCCGAGCTCGGCAGGCTCGAGAGATAGCGACTGCGCGACCACGGCAGGTGGTCGAGGATCGAACACCGGAGGCGAGCCTCGAGGCGACGGCCGAGTCGATGAGCCTCGAGGCCGAGCGGCACCTCGAGGAGCGTGAGTGCCAGGGCGAGAACCAGCAGCGAGAGGACCATGGCGAATCGAACTCCCTCATCGGGAGATGCCGGGCCGACGCCCGCGAGCGCTCGCAGAACCACCGCGAGCATGAGCGTGCCGAGGGTCGCGAGGAGGATCGAAGCGCCGAGCAGTGCCGTCACGCGCAAGGGCGTGGGGAGGATGAGGCTCAAGAGTGTGCGGGCGAACGGGTCACGCGTGTCGCCTCGCAATCCCGCGGCCGAAGTGGTCGAGTTCGCGTCGTCCGCGATCTGTGCCGTTTCGGCCTGTACGGAACGCCGGCCGTTCGGCGTCCGGAGCAGCACGCAGCCGCGCAGCACGAGCGAGTCGGAGTCCGTCGTCGCGGCCGGGCGAACCGACCAGTACTCGCGTGGTATGAGGGCGTCCCACGCCGCGCCCGGCGAGGGTGATTCGAGCAGTGTGCGCGCGACGGCGGTGGCCTCGGAGCCTCGCCGTGCGCCGCCGCCTCGCACCAGCGACGCGGTCGCTCGCAGGCCGGCGTCGAGACGCGCGAACGATCGCCAGCCGGAGTCTTCGCTCGCGGTCTCCAGATGTCGGTTCGCCTCCGCACGGGAGACGTCGAGGTGTTCCATGCGTTCACGGAGCGCGGACTGCATCTCTTCGCCGCCGCACCAGGTGCGGTACGCGCTCGCGTCGACCTCGTGCCCGTGCTGGTAGAGCGATGCGAGGAGTCGTCGGGTGCGGATCCACAGCCGACCAATCGCCGGGTCCATGACCTGAACCCAGTCGCCAAACGCGGACCACACGACGACGAAGTGAGTCGCGCCTCCGTGCAGTCGCGTGACGGCGAGCGCCGGGAGGCAGCGGCTCGAGCGCAGCAGCAGGTGGTCGGTTGGCACCATGACCTGCTCTGCGTCCAGTCCCATTTGAACGGCGATGACTTCGAGCGCATCGATCGAGGTGCCGTCCACGCCGGTGTGGCATTGCTCTCGCAGGCGGTGATAGCTCGACCGGAGCCCGTGACCTGCGAGCAGGCACTGAAGCGCCGCGGGACCGCAGTCCATCGCCGAGGTCTGCACCACCTCGACGGCCAGTGCGGATCGTATTCGACGTCGAGGCACGGTTGAGATCGTTCCGGAGCGGGTCACCGGGTGCTCGGACCCGCGCCGCCTCTCCGCGACCGCTGTCGCGCGCCGAGCAGAAGCAACTCGAGCGGTGAGCCGGTTCCGACCGTGACCTCGACGATCAAGGGTAGTCCGTACGGAAACTCACGGGATGCACGGTGTGAAGCTTCGAGCGACAGCTCGACACGCACCGAACCGTTCTGCGGCTCGGGAGCCAGGTGGCGCACTCGCGCGGGCCAGCTGCGATCGCCGGACCGCGCGAGGTGTGCCGCGCGAATCGTCGCCGATTGACCGATGGCGATCCGACCGATGGCGTCGGTCGGCGCGAAGTCGGCGTGCGCGCTCGGCGGTCCGTCCGTCGAGAGCCACGCGAGCGTATCGCCCTGCGAGACGTAGCTCCCGGTGTGAAGTGCCGCGACACGCACCGGCTGGCAACGGCACGAGGCCAGGATCGCACGGTGGGACAGGTGCGCGCGCGCTCCCGCGCCGAGCGCCTGCGCCTGTGCCAGCTCGCCCTCCAGCTCGGCGAGATCCGCCTGCGCGCCCGCGAGGGCGTCCTCGGCCAGCGCGCGGGCCCGAAGCTGTTCGGCGATGCCCCGCGCATGACCCGCCAGTGCCGCCTGCGCGGCGGCGCGCAGACGCTCGGCCTCGAGCATCGCGTGCTCATGCGCGGCGGTCGCGACCAGGCCCTCGCGAAGCAGGCTCGCCGAGCGCCCGGCGTCCCGCTCCGCGCTTCGCGCCATGACTTCGGCCTCGTTGCCACGCGCGCGCGACGCGGTCGAGTCGCTCACCGCGACCGATCGAGCGAACGTCGCGCTGGCGAGGAGGGCCTGACACTGACGGCGGATCGCGGCGTGACGGCGCTGCAGCGCCGCGAGCCGAGTGCGAGCGGCCGCCCACGCTTCTCGATCGGGGGAGTCGTCGAGCAGCACGAGGGTGTCGCCGGGATTCCAGTGCGAGGACGGTGTGAGGCGCGATTCCACCACCAGACCCGCTGCCGCGGCGCGAACCACCTGGACGCCGTCGCTCGACTCGAAGCGTGCGCGCTGTGAGAAGACCTGAATCGGCAACTCGCCCCAGACGCCCCACGAGACCCAACCGACCAGAATTGCAGCGCCGGCCACGAAGAGAGCCGCCGCGAAGCGTCCGCGGTCCGAGTCGAGCGCGGTCAGGGTTTGAAGAAACGCACTGCGCATGAGGCTCGAGTTCGGAGGCGGCTCGACGGTGGAAGGCGCATGACGACGAAGAGCGCGCGCAGCTCAGACACTCGAACCGCGCGCGCTCCTGGTGCCTCGTCGACCCTCACTTGCAGGGAGCCGGGTGAGGTTTCAGCGGGTCAGCGGGCGGGCGCGCCATCGGGATCGATGGCAATGCCGTAGCCGGCACGGACACCTGAACGAACCTTCATGGATTCCTCCTCTAGCCGGTGGGCTGGCCGTTGCCGTCGATCTGAATTCCGGCACCTGCCTGAAGTCCGGTACGAACCAACATGGGGATCTCCGCGCTGGCATGGTCCGAGTGCACGGCGATTCGTGCCAGCCTGCGTCGCGCCGCGCTGTCCTTCGCCTCCGGTCCTCGCGTCGAATTCCGACGCTCGACCAATGTGAGGGGGACGGCGGCGAGCGGCAATGCGATTGGGATCAGGCGGCGGATTTCGGTGGCGAAGCCGCGACGACGCGCGGCGAGTCGGTCGCGATTCAGTGACGCTTTCTAGTCGTCACTCGCCGGCGTATCGATCCGCCACCGCAAGCGCCACGTCGATCGCCGCGAGTCCTTCGCGTACCTCGTCCGCGGTCGTGGTGCAGGGTGGCGTGACCTGAAGGCGGTTGAAGTGTGCGAACGGCCACACGCCACCAGCCTTGCAGGCGGCCATCAGCTCGACCATCGGTTTGGCCTCTGCGCCACTGGCATTGAACGGCACCAGCGGTGCCCGGGTCTTGCGGTCGCGCACCAATTCGATGGCCCAGAAGACTCCGAGCCCGCGGACCTCACCGACACTCGGATGCTTGACCGCGATCTTCGCGAGTTCCGGGCCGATCACGTCGGTGCCGAGCCTGCGCGCATTGTCGACGATCTTCTCGTCCTTGAAGATGCCGATGCTCGCGACGATCGATGCGCACGCGAGCGGATGCCCCGAGTAGGTGAGGCCGCCGGGGAAGACGCGGTCCCGGTAGGTCTCGGCGATCTTTCGGCTGATGATCACTCCACCCACCGGCAGGTAGCCTGAGTTCGAGCCCTTGGCGAACGTGATGAGGTCCGGTGTCACCTTCCAGCGATCGACTGCGAACCACTCGCCGCAGCGTCCGAAGCCCGCCATGACCTCATCGCAGATCATCACGATGCCGTGCTGATCGCAAAGCGCGCGCACCCCGGCGAGATATCCATCGGGAGGAACCAGAATGCCGTTGGTGCCGACCACGCTCTCGAGCACGATCGCCGCCACCGTGTGGGCGCCCTCGACCATCAGCACGTTCGCGAGGTGTTCGAGTGCGCGATCGCATTCCTCCGCGGGCGTCGTGGCGTGGAACGCGGAGCGATAGAGATACGGGCCCCAGAACTTGACGGTCCCGGCGGCGCCCGGCTCATTGCCCCAGCGGCGCGGATCGCCGGTCAGCATGATCGAGTTGCCGGTCGCGCCGTGATAACTCCGGTAGGCCGACAGGAGCTTGTGGCGTCCGGTGTGTCCGCGCGCGAGTCGCACCGCGTTCTCGATCGCTTCGGTGCCTCCATTGGTGAAGAACACCATGTCGAGATCACCGGGGGCGAGCTCGGCGATCAGCCGTGCGGCCTCACTGCGCATGTCGTTGGCGTGGAACGGCGCGATCGTGCACATGCGCGCGGCCTGTTCCTGGATCGCGGCGACGAGCCTCGGGTGCTGGTGCCCGATGTTCACGTTGACGAGCTGGCTCGAGAAGTCGAGCCAAGTGTTGCCCTTGTCGTCCCACATGCGGGAGCCCTTGGCTCCGGCGATCACGGTGGGATTGAGCGCTCCCTGGGCCGACCAGGAGTGGAAGACGTGGGCGCGATCGTTGGCGTGGGCGGCAGCGAGATAGGGCGAGGTGTTCGATTCGATTTGGGTCATGTCACGCATGTTAGGGGAGGGGCGGTCGGGAGAAAAGCGCGTATGTCGCGGTACTATCCCGCCATGTCCTCCTCGAAAGTCTGGACGCGCTCGGCCCTCGCGGCGCTGGCGTTCATGGTTGCCGGCTGCGCTGAGCGTCCGCGCTATGTGGTCGAGCGAACGGTTGCCGACTTTCAGCTCGCGCCGGACTATCGCCACCTGAAACCGAAGCAGCTCGAGCTCGGGCTCGAGCACGCACGCGCGATGCTCGCCGGTGACGACGGCGACGCGAGCGTGCTGCTTTCCATGGGAGGCTTCCACCTTGCGATGGGGCACCGCGACTCGGCGGAAATCTGCTACGCACGATCGGTGGATGGCTTCGAGACCCAGGCCCGTTCTCTGCCTCCTCTCACGACTGCGAGCTATGGAACGGTGCGGGGACGGGCAGATGCGTATGTCGGACTGGGAGCCTCGCTCGCATCGAGGGGCGAATATTCGGGAGCTCGAGAGGCATTCGATCGCGTGACAGGGCCGTGGCTCGAAGCCTACCCCGAAGCACGCCAGGAGAAGTTGCGCCTCTCCCGCTACAGTTCAGGGCTGGCGTGGGAGCTCGAACGGAAGCCGGATCGAGCGCGCCGCGAGTACGACGCGGCGCTCGGGGGTTCCGAGTGGACGCGGGCGCGCTACGCACGAGCCTGCGCATGGAGCGCGGCGGGCCAACTCGACTCGGCGCTGGCGGACTTCGCTCGAGTCGCTCGATCGCATGCTCCGGACCGGCGCATGGCGCCCTACCACATCGGTCGCATTCGCGAGCTGCAGGCGGACACGACCGCCGCTCTGGCCGCCTACGAGGCCTTTCTCGATGCCCAGACCGCCGGACGGCTCCCGTTGTTGCGCGCGGCGAATACGCCGTCGGATTCGACGAGCGACCGCATGATCGCGGGTCTGGAGCGAGCCGCCGACCTGCGCACCCGTGGGCTCTACCGGGACGCGCAGGTGCGGATACAACGGTTGCGCACGCGCCGCGCGAGGTGAGACCCGTCCGCGCGGCGTGACCGCTTCCGGGACGGCGCTTCCCACATCCGGACACTTGATCCTCGCGACCGGACGGCGAGCGGCCTCAAGTGCATGCAGGAGTGCTGCTCAAGCCGATCGCGATTGGCACACGGAGTGCGAGTTCCTCTACTGCATGGTCAGGCTTCCGTCGCACCACCAGGAGACTTCGATGCCGTCACCCCGACTCGCCTTCGCCCGCATACGACTCGCCCGCGTCCGGCTCGCGATGGTCCTCGCGAGCCTGCTCGTCGCCGCGAGCGCGACTTCCTGGGCCGCCCGGGTGACGCCCTCACTCAAGGTCGAGAACTGGAGCTGGAGCGATCGCGTTCCGGCCGGGCATCGAGTCACCGTGAGCGGACTCTACGGTGACATCGTGGTCGTGCCGACCCTCAACTCAACCTTGCGCGTCACCGCGCGCAAGGCCGGCCGGCTCCAGGATCCGAGCGAAGTGCAGATCCGCGTCGCCAACGATCGCGATGGCATCACCGTCTGCACCGTCTACCCAGGCCGCCACGACGCATGCGAGCCGGGAGAGGGTCGCGAGCACACGCTCGATCGCGACACCGATGTGGATTTCCGCGTCGAGCTGCCGGTGGGGAGTCCGCTGGTCGCGCGCACGATCTACGGCGACATCGACATCCGCGGGATCTCCGCAACCGTCGACGCCTCCACCGATCAGGGGCGTTGCCGAGTCGAGACCAGCCGTGGGGGCCGCGTGCGCACGCTGAGTGGTGACATTCGGCTGCAGCTCGGGCGCATGCTTCCCGGTGCGCATCTGAGCGTCGAGAGCATCAACGGCCAGCTCCGGATCGAAGTCCCGAAGGACTTCGACGCCACCATCACCGCCCGCACCGAGAACGGAGCGATCACGAGCGAGTTGTCCGGCGGGCTCGAGGGTTCGCCCGCGCGCACCGCTCGCTGGAGCTTCGGCGCGCCACGCGGAACGATCGAGTGCGTCACGGAAAACGGGCGCATCGCGGTGGTTCGGGGCAGGTAGCCGCAGCACCCCTCAGCGCGCTTCTGGACGCGACTCCTCGGCGCCTGCGATTCTCCCGGGCGTGAGTCGTGCGAGTCGGGCCGCGGCACAGGCGGTGCCACGCCGCGACTCGACTCGCGATTTCTTCGAACGCAGGAGGAACGCATGCCGTAGGTGAGGACAACCGCCGCGCCGGCGACCGAGCTCTACTACGTCGATCTCGGAACCGGCCAACCCGTCGTCCTGATCCATGGCTGGCCACTCAGTCACCGCATGTGGGAATCGCAGATCAATACACTTGCCGAGTCGGGGTATCGCTGCATCGCCTACGACCGGCGCGGCTTCGGGCAATCGGGACGACCCTCCGGCGGCTACGACTACGACACTTTCGCCTCCGACCTGAACGACCTCGTGACCCAGCTAGACCTTCACGATTCGGTGCTGGCCGGATTCTCGATGGGCGGCGGTGAGGTGGCGAGCTACCTGGGGCGCTACGGCTCGAGCCGCGTCTCGAAGGCGATGCTGCTCGGCGCGGTGCCGCCGTTCCTCCTCAAGACCGCCGACAACCCCGAAGGTGTCGACCCGAGCGTGTTCGACGGCATGCTGGCGGCGGTGAAGCAGGACCGGCTCGGATTCCTCGATCAGTTCTTTTCGAATTTCTACAACGCAGAGCCGGGAGCGAAACACGTCGGCGCCGACCTGATTGCGTTCAGCAAGTGGATTGCCTGGGGGGCATCGCCGCTCGTCACTCAGCGGTGCAGCGTGGCATTCGGCACCACGGACTTCCGCGACGACCTGAAGAAGATCAAGATTCCGACGCTGATCGCTCATGGAGATGCTGACCGAATCGTGCCGTTCGAGGTTTCCGCCCGGCGCTCGCGCACGCGCTGACGCGACTCGTGGTGCTGCCGTTTCGCGTGCTGCGCGCCGATCCCGAGATCGACTTCCTGGCATTCAGCCTGCCGGACGCGATCGCTTCGTCCTTGTCGCGGTTCGGTTCGGTGGTGGTGCGTTCGAGCGCCACCGCTGCGCGCTTCGGCGGCGAGCTGCCGGACTTGAAAGCGCTCGCGGTCGAAGCCGGCGTCGATCGCGTGGTGATGGGTACGCTGATGAGTTCCGGCGGTCAGCTGCAGGCCATCGCGCAACTCATCGAAGCGCCCGGCGGAACGCTGCTCACGTCCCATACCGTGCTGTCGTCTCTGGGAGATCTGTTTCGTCTCCAGGGCGACATCGCACGGCGTGTGGTCGAGGCCCTGTCGTTGATGCTGACCGGCGGCGGCGTCTCGCTCACGCCCGATGCGCCCCACAACGCTCAGGCTTACGGGCTCTACCTGCGCGCCAACGAACTGGCGCGCGAGTACGAGCAGCTCCCGCAGGCGCGCGAGCTGTACCAGCGCTGCGTCGATCTGGATCCGAACTTCGCGCGGGACGCGTTTCGTCGCGCGCTCGAGCTGAGTCCACGGCTTGCGATCGCGCACAAGTACCTCGCGAACCTCGAGGCCGACACCGGACATGCGACGAACGCGCTGGTGCGTCTGCTCGGAGCGGTCGAGCGCCACGGCAACGATGCCGAGCTGTTCGCGGGCCTGGTGCATGCGTGTCGATACTGCGGACTCTTCGAGCAGTCGATCGCTGCGCATCACGAGGCGCGGCGTCTCGATCCGAACGTGCCCACGAGCCTCGAGCAGACGCTGTTGATGACGGGCGATCTGGAGCGGCTGCTGGCGGCCGGGACGAGTCGCGACGTGCACTGCTCGACCTGCAACGAGGTGCGCGCATCTCCGCCTTCCAGCACTGGACGGACTTCCTGCTGGCGTGGCTCGAACGCCGGCCTGCGGACATGCACGCGGGCTCGAACTGCTGCAGCAAGCGGTCGCGAATGGCTACTTCGTCGCGCCGACGCTCGCGAGCCGTCCGCAATTCGCGCCGCTGCAGGACGAGCGGGTGTTTCGCGATCTGCTGACGGCTTCCATCGCCGGACGGCACGAAGCGCTGGTGGCGTTTCGAAACGGCGGCGGCGAGCGGTTGCTCGGCTCGGGACTAACCTAGGTATTGATCTCGCGGGGCCGTTCGAAGCGGCCCTGCCTTCGTTCGTCCAGCACCTGAGCGTGCCCGAGGACCGGCTCGCGCGCCGGCGCTCGAGCTGCTCGTCGCACACGCGAAGCGCATGTGACGCCTCGCGTGCGCGGGTGGAGCTGCGAATGTTCTCAGGCCAGCGGTCGCGCGCTAGGAGGCCGGCGCGATGTTCTGATTCCCACGAAACAGGTTGGAGGGGTCGAACTTCGCCTTCACCCGAGCGAGCTTCTCGAAGTTCGGTCCGTACGCGCCGGTCTTGACCCGCGCGGCTTCGTCTTCGGGCATGAAGTTCACGTACACGCCGCCGGTCGCGTGCGGCGTCATCTGATCGAACAACTCGCGGGCCCATGCGATGCAGGCGTCGTCCTGAGCGCGTTCGTTCCAGCGCGTGTGGACGTTGAGCACGAACGCCACGTCGCGGTGCGGATAGGCGGTTGCCGTAACCGGCACGCGATTGACCGCGCCGTCCAGGTGGCCGATGAACACCTCGCAGTCGGGTGAGGGCAGGCGGCGAATCGCGCCGAGCACCACTTCGAGCGCTGCATCCGAGAGTTCCCGGAAGTCGTGGGACTTCCAATAGTTACGCACGCCAGGCGTCAGCAGCGGGTCGAACGCGGTCTGCCAGCCGGCGAGCGGATTGAGACCCACCACGTCGGCGATCGGCTTGCCAAGTGCTTGCAGCGGCGCGATGGCCTTGCGACCTGCCTCCGGGTCTCCGCAGAAGCACAGCGCGAACACCAGGACCTCGGTGCCGTGAACCTCGGCAGGCAGGAACGGCAACGGCGGTGCCTTGCGCATGACCGCCCAGCAGGTGAGTTCATCGGGCGCGCTCGCGACGATTTTTCGATACGCCTGCAGCAGCTCCTTGGCGTTCGCGAACGGGTGCACGATCAGGCCCGACAGCACCTGCGGCCCGACCTGGTGCAGCTTGAATTCGAACGACGTGACGACGCCGAAGTTGCCGCCGCCCCCGCGCACCGCCCAGAACAGCTCGGGGTTGTCCTTCTCGCTCGCATGCACCAGTTCGCCGCGGGCGGTGACGAGGTCGACCGACAGCAGATTGTCGATCGTCAGACCGTACTTGCGACTCAGCCACCCGAAGCCGCCGCCCAGAGTGAGTCCGGCGATGCCGGTCGTCGAGTTGATGCCGACCGGAGTCGCGAGTCCGAACGCCTGCGTTTCGCGATCGAATTCTCCGAGCGTGACGCCGGGCTCGACGCGTGCGGTGCGCGCAACCGGGTCGACGCGCACCGACTTCATCGGCGTGAGGTCGATCATCAGCCCACCTTCGCAGACCGCATTCCCGGCGATGTTGTGTCCGCCGCCGCGGACCGCGAGTCGCAGCGAATGCTCGCGGGCGAAGTTCACCGCCTGGATGACGTCGGCGGCGCCGCTCGCCCGCACGATGACGGCGGGGTGTCGATCGATCATCGCGTTCCAGATCGTGCGCGCCTGGTCGTAGCCGGGCTCTCCGGGGAGGCACACCGCGCCACGAACCGCGGCACGAAGCGTGGCGTAAAGATCCGGAGTCAACGAGCTGGCCATTCCTCTCACCTCGGTGTTCGTCGCGTTCGACATGGACAGGCTCTCCTTGGGCGCCGCTCGCACGATCCTGCGAGGGCTCCCCGATATCGCGAGGGAGTCATTCCCGCACGTTTTGAATCCGGACCTCGAGGATCCGTACGCGTTCGGCAAGACGAACGACTTCCGCTCGCAACGCGGCGATCTGAGCGGAGGGCTCCGCGACTTCGGTCTCGCGGGGCCCCGCAGGTGCGGCCTCGCGGCGCTCTGCCGTGCCGGTCTCACGGAGTTGGACCGGCTCGCTGCGCGAAATCTGGCCAGCGAAGCGGGACTTGAGCTCCGCCAGTTCGTGCGCGGTGTACAGATTGTGGCTCACGATCTGGCCACGCCCTGCCGGACTGAGCTCGATCATGAGACGGCGTGCGATCAGCCCATCGACGATCGGCTTGAGCGCAGCGAGATCGGCGATCGGCTCCATCCGTGCGGCCCGAACCCGCAGGTCGCCGATGGCCTGTGCGCCGCGGAGCAGCAACTCGGTCAGCACCGCCAGTTCGGGCTTGCTCACGCCCAGCCACTCGTAACTGTTGTGCTTGTACTTGGCGGTGCGGCCCAGCCAGTCGATCTCGCTCACGACTCCGAGCGTGGCCAGTTCGCCCAGCGTATTCCCGACATCGATGTCGTCGTACGCCGTGATGGGGTCCCGATTGTTCTTCTGATTGCAGCCCGTCACGATCGCATTGAGGGTCATCGGGTAGCCGGCCGGCGTGGTCTTGGCCTTCTCGATCAGCACCCCGAGCACTCGGCGTTGCGGTGCATCGAGCGGCTTCCATGCGGGAAGCGGGCGCGGAGCATTGGGAGGTGGCGAGGTCATGGGCTCTCCGGGCGGCGAGTTCGATTCGGGGGCTCCGAGAGGACTCGTCAGGCCGTTACTATCACATTCGCTGGCCGCTGCGCCTCCTTCATCGCTTCTTCATCGCGTGGCACCATGCTCGCCTGCCGCTGACCGAACCTCCCGGCCCGGAGAACGTTATGGCAACGACTCGGATCCTGGTCGTCGAGGATGACGCGAAGATCTCCGAGGTGATCCGCCTCTATCTGGAAAGCTCCGGCTATTCGGTCGAGGAGGTGCGGGATGGGCAGACGGCGCTCGAGCGGCTCACCCGGGAGCCGGTGTTTCAGCTGGTGGTTCTGGACCTCATGTTGCCGCGCGTCGACGGTTTCGAGGTGTGCCGGAGGCTTCGCGCGACCTCCGACGTTCCGGTCCTCCTGGTGACCGCTCGCGGCGCCGAGGAGGACCGGCTCGCGGGGCTCGACGGCGGCGCCGACGACTATCTGATCAAGCCCTTCAGCCCGCGCGAGCTGGTGGCGCGCGTACGCGCCATCCTGCGCCGTGCGCCTCGAACGCCGGCGTCCGGACCCGCGGTCGAACGCGCCGGGGTGCGTCTCGATCCCCTGCGACACGAAGCGACCGTGCGCGGCGACGTGACCGCCCTCACTCCTCGAGAGTTCGCGCTGCTGCTCGCGCTGATGCGCACGCCCGGTCGCGTCTTCACACGCGCCGAGCTGATCGAACGAGCACTCGGCGACGAATTCGAAGGACTCGATCGCACCATCGACGTCCACGTGCGCAATCTGCGTCGCAAGATCGAGCCCGATCCCGCCGTTCCAAGGCTGATCGAGACGGTGCCTGGAGTGGGTTACCGATTCAGCTCACGCGATGAGTAGCCTGCGCGCGCGCCTGATCGGCGTCACGATCCTGGTTGCCGTGGTCGCGGTGACGGTCGTTGCGCTCCATACACGGCAGGTGGTCAACACCGAGTTCCGACGTCTGGAGCGGCTCGCCGAACCCGTGCCGCTGGAGCCGGTCGCGCGCGCGGTATCCGCGATGCGCTCAAGTGGTGACGAGTGGGCCGCGGTCGAGTCGTTGCTCGCCGGGCACGGCCGACGCCTCGGGCGCGCGCTGGTCGTGGTGGCTCCTGACGGCACGGTGCTCGCGTCGTCCGCTGCTCCGCTGCGCGGCGCCCGCGTGCTGGAGGAGCCCGGAGACGTGTATCGCGTCGAACACGGAAGGAGCCTCGAGGGCGCCGGATCCGCGCTCATGCTCGAGTTGCACTCGCCGCCGCGACTGGCGCTCGCGGGTGTGGATTCGGGCGCGCGTCTGCTGGCGCTGCCCACTCCGGAATCCTCGGTCGAGCCCCCGCGCCCTTCGATCCGCGTGGTCGAGCGCGGGCTGCTGACAGGTGCGCTGGTTGCCATCGCGCTGGGCGTGCTGCTCGTCTGGGTATTGTCAGCTCAGGTGCTCGGACCGATCGAGGCCCTCACGGCGGCTGCGCGGCGCATGGCGGCGGGGGATCTCTCGCCGCGCGTCACGCCTCGGGGTCGCGACGAAGTGTCGGGGCTCGCTGCGAGCTTCAACGCGATGGCCGAGGCGCTCGCGGCGGCGCAAGCCTCGCGTCGCCGGCTGACACGAGACGTGGCGCACGAACTCCGCACGCCTCTCACCGCGCTGCGCGGTCAACTGGAAGCAGTCGAGGACGGATTGCTACCGCCCAACCCGGCGACGCTGCGATCGTTGCGTGAGGAGGTGGCGCGGATGTCGCAACTCATCGAAGACCTCGATCGACTGGCCGGCGCGGAGGACGGCTCGCTGCGACTCGAGCTTTCGGATGTGCCGGTACGCGAAGCGCTCGAGTCCGCCGCCGCCTCGTTCGCGGCCGCGGCGGCGACGGCCGGAGTCACATTGGAAGCAGACGGGGCGGACGAGTGTGTCGTTCGAGCGGATCCCCTTCGACTCGGCCAGGTCCTGCGCAACCTGATCGCCAATGCACTCGCGCATACGCCGCCCGGAGGGCAGATCCGGCTGACCGCGCTTCGGGAGGCCGATCGGGTGGCGATTCAGGTCGCCGACAGTGGCGATGGCATCTCAGCCGAACACGTGTCGCACGTATTCGAGCGTTTCTATCGCACCGACTCGGCGAGGGCGAGGGCGAGCGGTGGCACCGGGCTTGGGCTCGCGATCGTGAAGCATCTGATCGAGGCGCAGGGCGGCGTCGTGAGCGTGGCCAGCGAACCGCAACGCGGGGCCCGCTTCACGATCGAACTGCCGGCTGCACCGCGTACGCAGGCCTGATCGCGATCCTGCACAAGCTTCACCAGTTCTTCATGTCGGTGCGTCAGATTCCCTGGCGTGTGCGGACGGACGGTCCGGCCGCCACGGAGGATCCACTCATGGACTCGATGCTGTACCGCCGGTTTCATTCGATTGCGAGACACCTGCTGGTGGCGCTGATTGCGCTCGGGTCGCTCACGCGCGGCGCCGACGCCGCAGAACCACCCGGGTTCCCCGACACGCCTTCCGGTCGGGTGGCACGCGCGTACTTCGACTCCTTCGGCGCGGGTGAGGCCGAGATGCGGTCGTTCTTCACGGCTCACGTTTCGAAAGAGGATCTCGCCGAGCGGCCGATCGAGGCACGGCTTGCACGCTGGAGCGAAATGCGTGACCGATTCGGAGCGCTCACGCCGCGGTCGGTGTCGGCGTCCGAGCCGACGCGTCTGAGCGTGAACGTTGAGTCCGAGAAGTCGGGCACGATCCTGATGATCTTCGAGTGCCGTGACGTTCCGCCTCACACGCTGGTCGGGGTGCAGATCGAGGCCACGGAGGATGGAGGAAGATCACGAACGCCTCCGACAGACGATACGGGGCCACCACCGAGCGACGCCGCGATCGTCGCCCGACTCTCCTCGGCGCTCGACTCGTTGTTTCGACTCGACCGTTTCTCCGGCGTCGCGATGCTCGACAAGGACGGGCAGACCTTGTTTGCGAAGGCCTACGGACTCGCCTCGCGCGAGGCGAAGCGCCCGATCACGATGGAGACGCGCTTCAACATCGCATCGATCGGAAAACAGTTCACCGCAGTCGCAATTCGTCAGCTCGCCGCCGCCGGAAAGCTGTCGCTGAGCGATCCCGTGACCCGGCATCTGAAGGACTATCGGGTTGCGAACGCCGACAGCATCACGATCGCGATGCTTCTCGAGCATCGGGCCGGTGTCCCCGATGTCTTCGATTCGAAGGAGCTCTGGGAGCACCCCGAACGAGCGCGGACCGCGGAAGACTGGTACGCCTTGGTGCGTGACCGGCCGCTCGGATTCAAGCCGGGAACCCGCCAGCGCTACTCGAACGGCGGCTTTGTCGTGCTCGGCATGGTGATCGAACGCGTTTCGGGCGAGGACTACTACGCGTACCTCCGTCGCCACGTCTATGCGCCGGCCGGAATGACTCGCACCGACAGCCATCTCGCGGATCAGCTGCCTGCCGATGTGGCGCTGGGCTACACCCGCGACTCCGAAGCGCACGGTCCGGGGCGCGCGGGCGCCGGGGACGATCACACGCCTCGCTTCATCACCGAGGGCTTCGGTCGCGCGAGCGCCGCCGGTGGCAACCACTCGACGGCCGGTGATCTGATTCGCTACGCGCGCGCGCTGCGCGCCGGCACCCTGCTGGGACGCGAAGCATCGGACGACCTGATGGGACCCGGGATCGGTCTCGGAGTCGCGGGCGGCGCACCCGGAAAGAACGCGTTGCTCGAGCTGAAAGGCCCGTACACGCTCGTGATTCTCGCCAATCAGGATCCGCCGGTCGCCGAGGCATTCGCGGAAACGGTGGGGCACATGATCGCGCGTGCCGTGCGCGGCGACGCGCGCGACGACACCGACGGCAGACGCCAGGGCCGCATCGGAGGGCCAAAGCGCTAGTCGAATCGGGGGCGGGCTCACGGCGCGGCTTGCCGGCCTTCAGGGCACCGCTCAGCCCTCGCGGAACACGTCCGTGCTCAGGTACCGAAGCCCCGAGTCGACGATGAGGGTGACCACCGTCGCCTCGGGGCCGAGGCGTGCTGCGACGCGCAACGCAGCGACGACATTGGCTCCGGTCGAGGATCCCGCGAAGATCGCTTCGTCGTGCGCGAGTCTCCGGGCCATTGCTTTAGCTTCTTCCGTGGAGACGGTCAGGATCTCGTCCACTTCGTCCGGCTTCCAGAGCGGTGGAACGAACCCGATCCCGATGCCTTCGATCCTGTGAGCGCCCGCGGGTCGGCCGGACAATACGGCGGATTCGGAGGGTTCGACCGCGACCACGCGGACTTCCGGGCGATGGCGGCGGAGCGATCGCGCCGTACCGTGAATCGCATGGGATGTGCTGACGGCTTGCACGAAGGCATCCACGCGGCCGCCCGTCTGCGTCCAGATCTCGTCGCCGAGCGCGTGGTAGCCCGACTCGCCATCGCCATTGTTGAGCTGATCCGACCACCAGTGACCCGGTTGCTGACTGATTTCGCCCGCCGTTGCGATCATCCGCTTGATCAAGGGCCCGTCGATCCTGCCGTTGTCACTGGGGACGTCCGTGATGCTGGCCCCGTAGGCGCGCATGGTGAGGCGCTTTTCGTCGCTGAAGGCATCCGAGAACACGAAGTGTGATCGATAGCCGAGCGCCGAACAGACGAAGGAGATCGAGATCCCGGTCGTGCCCGCGGTGTAGTCGACGACCGTCCCGCCCGGCGCGAGGCGCCCGTCCGCGGCCGCGCGCTCGACGATCGCGCGCGCCAGCCGATCCTTCATGCTGCCGGTCGGGTTGGTGGACTCGAGCTTCGCCACGACCCGAGCACAACCGGGAGTCACGATGCGCCGAAGCTCGACCATCGGGGTGTTGCCGATGCCATCCAGGATGCGACGAGGCTTGGGCATCGTCCTGCTTCCATGAATCGAGGACGGTTGCGGCGAAGTCGTGCGGGGGGCCCCGAGGAAACTCTCCCGGGGCCCTCGCACTTCGAATTCGCTCAGGGCAGGTGAACGACGCGTTGCGTCATGACGCTGCCTTCGAATTGCAGGTGCATCAGATAAACGCCGGCGGCCAGCCGGGCGCCACCGCCGTCGCGGTAATCCCACGTCACGACATGCTCGCCGGCCGATCGTGTCTCGTTCACGAGCGTGCGTACGAGACGTCCCGCCGCATCGAACACCGAGAGCCTGACCGCGCCCGCCCGTGGGAGTGCGAAGCGAGTCGTGGTGAGTCCGGCGGCCGGGTTGGGAAGTGCCGGACTGAATTGCAGCTCGTGGATCGCGATGGTCTGAACGTCCACCGGTGATCCCTGAGTGGTCACGAGGTAGTCCTCGGTCTCGCCGCCATCGAAGAAGCCCAGCGCCGAGAACTGAGTTCCTGCCCACGGGAAGTCGTCGCTCGCCGGTGTGGGGCTCAGGGTCACGCGCATCCACGCCGGGCCATCGGGACCTCCCGACTGAATCGATGGCGTCGTATACAGCCCGCAACCCGGCGAGAGCACGACGATGTGATTCTTCACGGCCCACTCGGGCGCACAGGGCTGGCTCGGGCTGCAGCGTTCCACGTCGTTCCAGTCGCCGTCGTGGTTCCAATCCACCAGCACGTTGAGATAGGCGTTGAACTGTTGATCCGCACACAGCTCCGCTTTGTAATTGAACGTGCTCGTGCCGCAACCCGGGAAGACATGAGTGATCGAGAGTCCGGCATCGAGGTCGCCGTAACACTCATCCTGTCCGAAGGTAAGCGGAGGAAGCAGAGCCTGGCAGTCCGTGCTCGTACCGGTTGCGGAGGGACAAGCGCTCGGAAGCGAAGCACCGGTGAGATTCACCTTCGCACGCAGCTCGGTGTCCACGGCGAACGCCGGCGGCGCCGAGCAACCCAGCCAGAACGGCGGGAAACTGAGTTGATTGAGGTGAATCACGTAGCCGGACGCGAAGGGTGAAGTGCTTGAGGGCGGGCAACCGGCGGGGAACGTCTGCGTGGAGGCAAGTCCCGAGATGTCGCAGGTCGGGAACTTCCCGATGACGCCGTTCGGATACGCGGTCAGGTTCTCGGGCGCGTCTCCAAAGTCCTGGTAGTAGTCGAGGCACGGCGTCTCCTCGGCATCCTGGTAGAAGACGTAGTCCTCCGTCTCGCCGCCCTGGAACGAATTGCCCGGGAGCAGCTCCGAGCCGGCCCACGGGAAGTCGTCGGTGACGGGCTGGAACGTGATCGTCACTCGCATCCAAGTCGGCCGCCCGCCACTGCCGGGAGTCGGAAGTCCGCGTCCGGCCCGGAACGACGGCGTCGCCAGCGTATTGCAGCCCGGAGCGAGTGTGATCGGGTGGTTCTTCA
Organism: Candidatus Eisenbacteria bacterium; assembly: GCA_013140805.1. Lineage (NCBI taxonomy): Bacteria > Candidatus Eiseniibacteriota > Candidatus Eiseniibacteriota bacterium. Next base: position 11,389 of record JABFRW010000019.1, on the reverse strand, counting down.
CCGCCCACTCCGGTGCGCAGCCGCCCTGATATGCGCAATTGTCGACATCATTCCAGTCGCCGTCGTCGGTCCAATCGACGAGAACGTTCAGGTACATTTCGATGGCGCCGGCCGAAGCGTTGCTGGCCTGATACGTGAACGAGGTCGGCTTGCAGCGCGGGAATGTGAACGGACTCGAGATGCCCGCGTCGCCGTCGCCGGGACACTCGTCCGCTCCGTAGCCGACGGGGATCGTGTTGTCGATGCAGTCGACGAGAGTCGTCTGGTCGCAGGAGCTGATTTGTCCTGACAGACTCGAGACATTCGTCTTGCCGTCGGGTTCCGAGTCGACTCCGGGATTTCCACATCCGAGCCACGCCGCGATCGCGGGAGGTCCCGGGTGGAAGTGATTCACATAACCCGCCGGACCCGGCGGGGTGCTCAATGGAAGGCAACCGCCCGCCATGGTCTGAGTGCTGGGCGGTGCGGCAAGCGTGCAGGTCGGATAGTTCCCCTCCGAACCGATCCCGGTCGGATATCGCAGGAAGCCTTCCGGAGCGTCCCCGCGATCGTTGTAGGGACCTGGATCGCCGATCTGAGTGTCGACGACGAACGGATAATCCTCGGTCTCGCCGCCGTCGAACGTTTGTCCCGGAACCCCCACCGAGCCGTTCCACGGAAAGTCGTCGGGAACCGGCTGACGCGTGAGCGTGATGCGCAACCACCCTTCACCAGCCAGCGGTCCGACTCGAATCGGCGTCATCCCGACGTTATTGCAACCGGGCGCGAGCAGCTGCTGGGCATTCTTGATCGCCCACTCGGCGGCGCACGGTCCGGTCGAGCATTGCAGGTTGTCGTTCCAATCGCCGTCCTGATTCCAATCCACGAGCACGTTGACGTAAACGATCTGGTCGTGCTGTGCGCAGCTGTACGCCTCGAAGTTGACCGCACCCAGCTGGCACGCATCGAACGTGAAGGCCTGGGCGACACCCGCATCATCGTCGCCGTAACACTCGTCCTGTCCGAAGTTGATCGTTGGCAGGGTCGCCGTGCAGTCGGTGATTACGGCCGGATCGCAGTCGCTCGGAGTTCCTCCGCCGAGATTGTTCACCTTGCCGTTGTTCTCGGCATCCACGCCGTCCGCCGGATTGCCACCGGGAACCGGGCATCCGAGCCAGAACTGATCGGGGTTGTTCGCCGTCGACACGTGACGTACGAACCCGGTTGTACCCGGAACGGTCGAGTTGGCGGGGCACCCGGCGCTGACGTCGAGGGTTCCGGCTCCGGTCGGGAACAGACAGGTCGGGAAGTGGCCGACGATGCCATTTGAGTACGCGGGCTGGCCCTCGGGCGCATCGCCATAGTCGATGTAGGGCGGACAGTTGCTCGACGTCACGATGTGGACCGGATAGTCCTCGGTCTCACCCGCGGCGAGTTCCCCGCCCGCCATGTTGGCAGTGCCCGCCCACGGGTAATCGTCGGGGACCGCCTGGTCGCTGATCGTGATCCGCATCCACGCGGCACCCACTGAGGTGCCGACGATGAACGTCGGCGAGACGCGCTGAGCGCAGCCGGGCCCTGCGACGAATGGACGGTTCTTCAGGGCCCATTCGGGCGCGCAGGTGCCGCTCGGCTGGCAGAGTTCCGCGTCGTTCCAATCGCCGTCGTGATTGAAGTCGATGAGTACGTTCAGAAACATTGGCCGAGGACCGCCGCAATTGTTGAGGCGGTAGGTGACCTGCGACGTGCCGCACGCCACGAAGCTCACCGGTCCGACGAGTCCGGCGTCGTTGTCGCCGTAGCACTCGTCCTGGCCGAAAGCGGAGCCGAACGCGAGCTGCTGGCAATCCACGGACAGCGGAGCGCAGAACGAGTTCGGAGAGCCGAGGCTCGTCTTCGCGTCGATCTCGATGTCGATGCCGCGATCGATTCCAGACGTGCACCCGAGCCAGATTCCGGACGGGCTGAGTGCGTGGCGAACGTAGCCGCTGCTTGCGCCGGGCACTGTCGAGAACGGGCCGCAACCCAGCAGCTCCTGGCCGCCGGGTGTGATCACCGAGGACAGGCAGGTCGGGAATCGACCGAGCGTACCGGGGTAGGCGTCGAAGCCTTCGGGCGCGTCTCCAAAATCGAGACCACTTCGCACGCAGTCGCCCGCGCCGTCGACATCGTTGGCGGCGCCGCGTTTCGGAGTGGCGACGACCGCGAACGTACAAAGCGAAATGAGAAACAGGCGAAGCAGTCGTGAGCGCGGCATGGCAGCGTCTCCCATTCGCACGGCCCTGGCGGTCGGCGCGCGAAGGCTTGGGATCGAATGCGGCAGCCGAATCGGATCGGCTGCCAGATCTCGCCGCGGCCAGGCGGTCGAGACGCGTACAGAAGACGAAGCCGGCTCAAGGGGGGTGAAGCACGGCCTCACGAAGTGGGCGGGATTATGCCGAGGGCCCACACTCGGAACAAGAGGAATAGCGCAGGGAAGTATCCGGTGAGGAACCGGATCAGATCGGCGCGACCGGGGCGAAGAAGTGCAGCAGTCCGCAGGCCGCGATGCCGACCTCGATCGCCGCGGCGACCAGCATGCGGCGGCGCAGGTCGCGCGCGGGCGCGAGCAGCGCGAACAGCAGGAAGCCCCCGATCCAGAGTGGCGAACCGAACATCTGCACGATGCCCAGGAAGCTGACGAGCGCAAACAGCGGCTCCCGGGACATCCCTCCTCGCGTCGTCACCGCCGCGATGGACAGGGCCAGACCGACGATCGCGAACAGGAGCCCGGCGAACGAGAACGCCGCCCAGAACCTGCGGCTCTCGCGCAGGAACCACAGCGCCAGCCCGGTCGGAACGATCGAGATCAGACAGAACACGCCGCCGGCGAGAAACATGGTGCCGCCGGCGATCATGCCGCTCATCGCCTGACTGTCGGCGGGGGAGAAGCTCCGGTCGTAGAAGAAAGCCGAGAGCCCGCTGGCGACGAACGCCAGCAGGTAGCCCGCGAACACCAGGGCAACCTGCTTCGCGCGACTCATGAAGTGCGGCTCCGCATACGCCCCGAGTCATCGGCGGGTCGTGGCTCGATCCTCACCCGCAGCTTGCAGCGCGACACTGGACAAAGCCATAAGCATTGCAGCAGCACAGAGTCATGCGATAGCTTGCCCCAGGGAAGTTCGGGCTTTCCGGGAGGATCCATGACCAACGCGCTCACGAAAACACCCTGGCATGTTTGGCTGGTCGGCGTCGTCGCCGTTCTGTTCAACTCCATTGGCGTATTCGACTTCGTGATGAGCATGGCGCAGGGCGCGAGCTACATGGCGGGCGCAGGCATGACGCCGGATCAGATCGCTCACTATCAAGAGATGCCGAGTTGGATGACGGTCGTGTGGGCGGTCGGCGTCTTTGGGGCGTTCTTGGCTTCGATCCTCTTGTTGCTGCGCAGAAAGCTGGCGATGCCCACCTTTGTTGTCTCGCTGGTGGCATTTCTCGTGAGCCTCCTCTACACCTATGTGTTCACGAACGGCGGCGCCGTCATGGGTCCGCAGATGGCGATCACGAGCGGCATCATTGCGGCGCTGCTGATTTTCTTCAGCTGGTACTCAGGGTTCATGGCCGCGCGGGGTGTTCTCCGCTAACGTCGACGACTGGCGTGCGCGTCTCGCGTCGATTGACAGCACGATGAGCGCTGCTTGCGGTTCGCGCGTGCGCGACAGGGCGCACCCGATCCGCGGGCAGGGACGATCCCACCTGGGTAGCACCGAAGCACAGCCGACATCACCTCTCTTCCAGCCCATCGACGGCGGATCGCGGGCGACACGAAGGAGGCATGATGTCCAGCGCATTGCCCGAACGGGCCAGTCTCGAGTTTCTCACCAAGCAGGCGAAGGACTTCCTGAGGGACGCGAAGGCCGGCGACGCCATCGCACTCGATCGGCTGCGTGCCGGTGGACCCGAGGTCGCGTCCGACCCACCGAAGCTCGCTGATTGCCAGCACGCATTGGCGCGCGAGTACGGATTCGCGAGTTGGCCCAAGCTGAAGGCGCACGTCGAATCACTTGCGACGACCGACCCGGTCGAGTCACTGGCGGCCGCGATGAAGTCCGGTGAGCTCACCGCCGTCCGCGAGGTACTGGCGCGGTTCCCCTCGCTCAAGTCGCGCCTCGATGGGCCGATGGCGGGCGGTTCGTTCGGTGCCACGGCGCTGATCACCGCCGTTCAGCGCGCCGATCGCGAACTGGTGGATTTGTTGCTCGCCGGCGGCGCCGACATCAATCAACGCAGTCACTGGTGGGCGGGCGGCTTTCACGTGCTGGAAGACGATCACGGCCTGGCGGATTTCCTCATCGCGCGCGGGGCCACACTCGATGCCAAATCGGCGGCGCAACTGGGTCGACTCGAGGACCTGCGAACGATCGTGACCGCCGATCCCTCGGCCGTGCACCAGAGAGGCGGTGACGGCCAGACGCCCTTGCACGTGGCACCGACCGTGGCGGTGGCTGACTTTCTGCTCGATCGCGGCGCCGAGATCGACGCACGCGACGTCGATCACGAATCCACGCCGGCTCAATACCTGGTGCGATCGCACACCGATGTGGCGAAGTTCCTGGTCGCGCGCGGAGCGAAGACCGACATCCTGATGTCGGCGGCGCTGGGCGATCTGGCGCGGGTGCGCGGCTTTCTCGAAGCCGATCCGGCGTCCATTCGGACCCTCGTGTCCGACCAATATTTCCCCAGGCGCAATCCGCACTCCGGCGGGTGCATTTACATCTGGACCCTCGGGCAGGCGAAGACCGCACACGCCGTCGCGCGTGAGTTCGGTCACGACGCGGTCTACGAGCTGCTCATGCAACACACTCCCGACACGCTGAAGCTTGCAGTGGCATGCGAGCTCGGAGACGAGGCGACGTTGGCGGCGCTGCTCGAAGCCCGGCCCGATCTGCCCCGGACCCTCGGAGCGGAGGAGTTGCGCATGCTGCCGATCGCGGCACAGCAGGGCAACGTGCAAGCGGTGCGGCGCATGCTGACGGCGGGCTGGCCACCGGATACGACCGCGCAACACGGAGCCACGGCACTTCACTGGGCCGGCTTCCACGGCAACGCGGAAGTGGCGCGCGAGATCCTGAAGTTTCGCCCGGCACTGGAGGCCAAGGAGAAGGACTTCGGCATGACCGCGCTGGGCTGGACGATCTACGGCTCGCTGCACGGATGGCACGCCCAGAGCGGCGACTACGCCGGCGTGCTGGAGCTGCTGCTCGATGCGGGCGCTCGGGCGCCGAAGCTCGAACCGAAGCTCGAGGCCAGCGAGGCGGTGCTCTCGGTGTTGCGTCGTCGAGAATTCGGAGATCGCGTGTGATTCCATGAGCCTCCGACGATCTCAGTGACGGGAGGGGCACGCCTCGCCGGATCTGATGGCGTCGCTCACGAGCACGTGTCTGGAGGTGGCCATGCGGTTCAAGATCGCCGTCCCGCTGGTCCTGAGCGCCGTGTTTGTCGCTGCAAGCGCGGAAGCCGCCGCGAACTCGGTGTGGGACGCCGCGCTCGGAGCCCTGCCCGACTCGGCCTGTTGGACGCGATTCGACACCGCTCCGCTCAGTGATCCCGTGCTCGCAGCCGGCAAGATGACCCTGGCGACGAACATTCGGGCGGAGGTCTTGTACTTCGAGCAGAGCGGGCCGTTGCTGAGTGTGCCCGCCCTGTGGGTGATGGAAACGGGTTTGAGAGTGGTGGCCGAGTCGCACGATCCCGGGCCCCGTTGGGGTGCCACGATCGGCTTTGCCCGCTCAGCGGGAGTCGGCAATGTGCTGCTGCTGGGAGTGGGCCAGATCATGCTGTGGGGCGGGTTCGGTGTCGAAGGACCCCTGGTGGCGATCCCGACCACGGATCGGGTGCACGACTACCGAGTCGAAGTCGAGGTGCTCGGAACGATTCGGGTGTATCAGGACGGGCAGCTCGTTCTGACCGGTGCGTCGATCTCGAATCCACTCTTCGGCGCGACCCCGTATGTCTATTTCGGCGACGGGGGTTCGTCCGGCTCCAGCACGACCGAGTGGACCTACTTCAAACACAACGGCGCCGCGAGTCCTTGCCAGGCTCAGGTGGGCGTTGAGGACGTCGCCTTCGGAACGACGATCGCCCTCGAGAGTCCGTCTCCGAATCCGGCGTCCGCGGAGGTCCTGCTTCGGTTCGCGCTGCAGCGAGAGGCGTGGCTCGAGTTGACGATCTTCGATGTCGCGGGCCGTCGAGTTCGGACGCTGGAGTCCGCCTTGCGCCCACCGGGGGAGCACCAGGCGCGGTGGGATCTGAGCAACGACGCGGGGCGGCCCGTGAAGGCCGGTGTCTATTTCGCGCGGCTCGAGGCCGAGGGCCGGCACATCGTGCGCCGCCTTGCGGTGACGCGGTGAGCGCATCGGTCTGACGGGGTCCTTCATCGACTCCACGAACCTCGGCGGTGGGGCACTCACGGGCGCGGGCGACACGGGCATCTTCGTCGCGAAGTACACCGCGGGCGGCGTGCACGAGTGGAGTCGGCGCTTCGGGCGCGGGAGCTTCGATGTCGGCCACGCGGTCGCTGTGGACGCGGTGGGTGACGTCCTGGTCGCGGGAGAGTTCAAAGGCACGGCGGACTTTGGCGGCGGCCCGCTGGAAGCCGCGTTCGGCTCCACCGACATGTTCCTCGCGAAACTCGGGACCAACCTGGTGTGTACGGCGACGAGAGCGATCGGGCCTCGACGCAAGACGACGACAGTTCCGGGGCAGCCGCCTACCGCAGCACGAGCACCGTCGTCGAGGCACACGTACCGTCCGTACACACCTCGATCTGCAGCCAGCGCGCCTCGCCGTTGAATGCCTGAGCGCCGAACTCGTCGCACGTGTCGACGAGTGCGTTGAAGAGCCCGTCGTCGATCGGAACAGTCGCCGCGATCTGGTTCGCTCCGGTCTGCGTCCCGCCGGTGACGGACCGTGCGTCGCGAGTTGGAACTCGGTGGTAGGTTGGCTGCGTCCCGTCTGCCTCACTCACTGAGCCAATTGAGGAGGGCTTCAATGCTCGTGAAAATTCTCATCGGAGTTGCGGGTGTCCTGGTCCTCTTCTTCGTGGTGGTGGCCACCCGGCCGTCGGTCTATCACGTCGAGCGCAAGCTCGAGGTCGCTGCTCCACCCCATGTCGCGTTCGGTGTTCTCAACGACCTCCATCAGTTTGCGGGTGCCCTGGTCCTGTTCGGGTCGCCGTTGGAGAAGAGCGATCCCAACCTGCAGAAGACCTTCGAAGGTCCTGCGGCGGGCGTCGGTCAGTCGTTTGCGTGGAGCGGCAACAAGGAAGTCGGCAAGGGAAAGCTGACGATCGAAGAGAGCGTCCCAGGCCAGAAGGTGGGCATGAAGCTCGAGTTTGTGGAGCCAATGAAGTCCACGGCAAACTGTACGCTCACCCTCGCGAGTACGCCGACCGGTTCGTTCGTGACGTGGTCGATGGATGGGAACCACAATTTTCTGGGCAAAGCCATCGGCATGTTCATGGACATGGACAAGATGCTCGGCTCCGACATCGAGAAGGGGCTCGCCCAGCTGAAAACCGTCGCCGAGGGCAAGTCGTAGGGGCAGGGGATCCTCGGGGCCTGCTTGGGAACTCCTTCCGCGGTGAGGCATGATCGGCCGCGATGCGATCCACCACCGGTGCCTCGTCTCGGACGCGACCCCGATGAACCAGACTGACGCGCCCTCCTCACGCGTGCCCCAATCCAGCGGCGACGTCCGGCGTTCCGTCTGGGCGGAGCTGCGCGAGGCGATCCGCGGCAGCAGCGCCGACTACACGAAAATCCCGCTTCCTCGGGCGGTGTTCCTGCTCGCGGTGCCGATGGTGCTTGAGCTCGTGCTCGAGTCGACCTTCGCGGTCGTCGACATCTTCTTCGTCGCCAAGCTCGGCTCGTCCGCCATCGCGACGGTCGGCCTGACCGAGACGATGCTGTTTCTGCTCTACTCGATCGGCATGGGCCTGGCGATGGCGGTGACGGCGGTGGTGGCGCGCCGCATCGGCGAAGGCAAGCGCGAGGTGGCGGCGGTCACGGCGGTCCAGGTGATCTGGATCGCCCTGCTCGTGTCGATACCTTTCGCCATCGTCGGCATCGTGTTCGCTCGGGACCTGTTGCAGCTGATGGGGGCCGACGCCTGGACGCTCGAGCACGGCTACCCTTACATGCAGGTGGCGCTCGGCGGCAACGCGGTGATCCTGCTGTTGTTCACGATCAACGCGGTCTTCCGCGGCGCCGGCGATGCGGCCTCGGCCATGCGTGTGCTGTGGTTCGCGAACGCGCTCAACATCGTGCTCGATCCGATCCTGATCTTCGGATTCGGTCCGATCCCCGCGTTCGGAGTCGTGGGCGCCGCGATCGCGACGACGGTCGGCCGAGGCGCCGGCGTGCTGCTGCAGCTGTGGATCCTGTTCCGCGGCGGACAGCATCTGCGCGTGCTCCGATCGCAGATCGTGTGGCACGGGGCGATCCTCTGGAACATCGTGCGAACGTCGTTCGGAGGCATCGGCCAGATGATCGTCGCGATGACGTCGTGGATCCTGCTGATGCGGATCCTCGCAGGCATCGGCAGCGAGGCCGTGGCCGGCGCCACGATCGCGATCCGCGTCATGATGTTCACGATGATGCCGGCATGGGGCATGTCGAACGCGGCGGCGACGCTGGTGGGCCAGAACCTCGGTGCCCGGCAGCCCGATCGCGCCGCGGCCTCGGTGTGGCGCATCGGCGCGTACAACATGGTGTACCTGCTCGCGGTTGCGGTTGTGTTCTTCACCTGGCCGTGCGAGCTGATGGGCATCTTCGCCACCGATCCCGCGGTGATCGCCATCGGCGCCGAGTGGCTCAGGATCCTGTCGTACTCGCTGTTCGTCTACGGCTGGTGGATGGTGTCGGTTCAGGCGTTCAACGGAGCGGGTGACACGACCACGCCGACCTGGATCAATGTCGTGTTCTTCTGGCTGATCCAGCTTCCGCTGTCATGGCTGCTCGCGCTGAAGCTCGGCTGGGGCCACTCGGGCGTGTTCTGGGGCGTGTTCGTCTCCGAGACATCGGTCGGACTCTTCACGCTCTGGCTGTTCACGCGTGGGAAGTGGAAGAGTGCGCAGGTGTGAGGTCGCCGCCGAAGTCCTTTACGCCGCGGCCCGCGGTGCGGAGGTGCGGGGTACCGGCGACGACGCGAATTGCGGTGCGATTCGGCGAAAGTGCGCCGCCATGCTCTGTTCCTGCCGCATGCCTTCGTCATTGAAGAGGGGCCCGTAAAAGCCGAACTGATACTCGCGCCCGGACCTGAGGCCGAACCTCATTCGGCCCGACATTCCGATGAAGGCCGGCTTCGGCGGCTGCAGATACTCGACTTCGTCATAGGGGATGAAGCGGTACCGGTGCACGGTCAGGAGCGTGACTTCGAACAGCAGAATCCGTCGCGAGGTGGCGGCGACCATCAGGGGCACCTTCTCGAGCGCGGTACCGAATCTCCAATCCTTCGCGCGATGCGGAAGGAAGAATGCCCGCCCGAAGCCCTCGATCGTTTCACCCGCTTCGAGGTGCGACGTGATGATTCGAAGGTCGTAGGGCGTCAGGCACGTCATGGTGGGCGTCTTCTGCTGGTGTTCGGGGCCGGGCGTCCAATCGTCCGTCACGTTGAGCCGACTCTTGTCCTCGAGTATCTCCGGGATGCGAATGACGAGCATCACCGCGATCCCCACGACGAACGCGACTCCCATCGCGGTCATGATGAATACGACTTGGGTCTCGTAGTCCATGGGGCTCCTCTCGTCCTCGCGCCGCGAATCCGTCCGTGGAAAGCACGCGCCGATCCCTGGCGTCACGGCTGGGGCGTTATCGGACCCCGGGACGGTGGACTTGAGATTCGAAGTCCTCGGCGTTGTGGAGGCCGCGGGAGGACGCAGCAGGCACCGTGGCGAGTGAGGTGGAGGCGAGGCCAGCGACGGTCAGCGCCGCGCGCGCCAGATCGCGAGCGGATCGAGCCACACGCCGAAGCTGCTGCGCGTGACGTGGTCGATCAGACCATCGGTCTGCTCCGTGCGCGCATAGTCGTACGAGGCGCCACCGAAGTGGCCAAGCGGTAGCGCCACGCCGAGTCCCCACGAGTGCTTCACGACGTCTCCCGACCCGCTGTGTCCGAGGCGGCCAACCATCAGCCCTGCCAGCGCGAGCTCGGCGCCCCACGCATCGAAACGGCTCGAGGGTGAGGATGCGCGTACCGGATCGTACACGACGCCGAGCGACACGATGGGATGCCAGCCTTCCGAGAGCCACGCGGGCAGTCGCGAGTCCCACGGCCGATCGAGCGTGGCGCGCGCGGCCAAACCGACGCGCTCCTGACGGGGTGTTGAAGTGGGAGAACCGAACTCATCGATGGCATCACGACCGGCATTGCGCACGGCGTAGGCGGTCGCGACCTTGAGGTGGAGCCGGGCCTCACCGCCATTCCACACCGTGCCGCCGGCGCGCCCCAGCACTCCCCAGTCGTGCACGACCCCACTGCCCATCAGGTCGTCCGACAATCTCTCCTCCACGGCGTTCTCGCTGTATCCCGCGGCGACGTCCAGGACGCGCGTGAGGCGCGGGCTTTCGTGGCCGCCGCGACGCGACCATGCCGACCACAGCCCGGCGAGGCTCCCGGCGAGGCTCCACGACCGAACGCCCTCGGAAAGGGAGATCGATTCGCCACCGCCCAAATCGAGGCTCGGTCCGTCGAGGCTCAGCTGTCCCAGACCGCGGAGCGGCCGTCCGCTGGTGGCGAAGCCGAGGCCCCCGCCGCCGAGCACAAAGCGGCTCGCGTGGAGATGCGCGAGGTCGAAGTCGGCATCGTCGTGCTCGAAGCGGACGCCCCGCGTCGTGGCGATCAGCGCGGGGTTCGCCCATGAATTGGGACTTGCCCAGAAGACGGCAGTGGACGCGCCGCCCATACCGATCGACCGCGTCGAGGGGTCGAAGCCGAGCACGGGTGCGACGATCGATTCGGTCGGGAAGATGGACGCGGCGAGCGCCGGCACCACGAGCGACCCGCCGAAGGCGACGCCGGCCATCACAAGGAACACAGAGATTCGCGACACACTGCCTCCAGGCGCGCAGCCATGAGGGCGGCGGCCGGCAGCGGCACTGCCCCAGCGAGTCAGCGACGGGCCTTCGCCGTCCGACCTACAGAGGCCGGTCGCGCTGCCTTGCTCGCGCGGAGCGCGCGCTTCTTCTGTGCCTCCGCCTTGATGATCACCGAGCCCTTCGCGCTTGGCCCTCTCTGCCAACGTGGATGAGACACCGAACCCCTGGAAGATTAGTGTAGAGGGCGAGTCGGGAAACAGAGATGTCGACGAGCCTGGCGGCCCCGCGGATGGCGGCGCAGACCGAGGTGGTGGCGAAGGCGCAGCGGCGGCGAT
>JABFRW010000018.1 GCA_013140805.1 Candidatus Eisenbacteria bacterium | reverse complement strand
CTCGCGGGTCGCGCCCTGGACTCCGCCCACTCGAGCCCGCGCGCCGCCACCGCCCGCACCGCCGCGCCGTCCTCCCCCTTGAGCAACAGGTGCCAGCGGAATCGCCCCCGCAGCCTGGCGAACGCCTGTGGCGCCGGTCCCAGCACCCGCACGCCGCTCGCGGCAGCGTCGGCGGCGAGTGCCGCTGCGAGCAGGTCGGAGGCGCGTTCGACCAGCGCCTCGTCGGTTCCCGAGAGCAGCAGCGTCGCGAGCCGCGCAAACGGCGGATAGCCGGCCTCGCGGCGTTCGTCGAGTTCGCGCCTGGCGAATCGCGCTCCGTCTTGAAGCACCGCCGAGTGAATCGCCGGGTGATCGGGCGAACAGGTCTGCACCAGCACCTCGCCCGGACGCTTGCCGCGCCCCGAGCGCCCCGCCACCTGAGTGACGAGCTGGAAAGCGCGTTCGGCGGCGCGAAAGTCCGGCAGATGCAGCGCAATGTCGGCATCCAGGACGCCGACCAGCGTGACGCGCGGAAAGTCGAGGCCCTTGGCGATCATCTGGGTACCGATCAGCACGTCGGCCTCGCCGCGCCCGAAGCGTCCGATCACGTCGCCGGGGCCGGTTCGTGAGCGCGTGACGTCGGCATCGAGCCGCAGCACTCGTGCGCCCGGCAGTGCCGCGACCAGCTGGCGCTCGATTCGCTGGGTGCCGGCACCGGAGAAGCGCAGGAGCGCACCGCCGCACTTGGGGCAGTTCGGCTGCGCGGCTTCGACGTGGTCGCAGTAGTGGCAGCGCCACACCGACGGCTCGAGGTGCAGTGTCAGCGCGATGTCGCACTGAGGGCACTCCGGCACGAAGCCGCACGCGCGGCACTGCGTGTGGTGGGAGTGTCCGCGGCGATTGAGGAACAGCACCGACTGCTCGCGACGCTCGAGCCGCTCGGCGAGTGCCGCGAGCAGCGGGCGCGACAGCAGGCTCTCGCCACCCTCCCTTCGCAGGTCCACCACCCGCACCACCGGCATCGCGCGCCCGTCGACGCGATTCGGGAGCACCAGTCGCTGGTACTTGCGGCGCGCGACGTTCGCGAGTGATTCGAGACTCGGGGTCGCCGACCCCAGAACCACGGTGGCGCCGAGCAGCTGCGCGCGCCTCACCGCCGTGTCGCGGCCGTGGTAACGCAGCTGTTCGCTCTGCTTGTAGGCCGGCTCGTGCTCCTCGTCGACCACGATCAGCCGCAGGTTCGGCAATGGCGCGAACACCGCCGAGCGCGCGCCCACCACCACGTCGACCGCCCCGGTGCGGGCCAGCTCCCAGTTGCGGCGGCGTTCGCCGACCGTGAGGTAGGAGTGCAGCACGCCGACGCGACGCTGGAATCGATGCGTGAACGCGCTGACGATCTGCGAGCCGAGCGCGATCTCGGGCACCAGCACCAGCGTCTGGCCGCCCGCCTCGCGTGCGGCGGCGGCGGCGCGCAAGTAGACCTCGGTCTTCCCGCTGCCGGTGACGCCGTGCAGCAGGAACGCGGCGAAGCCCCCGGCGCGCACCTTCGCTTCGATGACTCGCGTCGCATGCTGCTGCTCGGGCGTGAGCGTGATGCGAGTCGCGAGTGGCAGCGCCATGCGCTGATCCTCGACGGCACCCCGCCGCGCGCGGCTCGCCGCCAGACCGCCGTGCCCGCCCGGAAGCGTTGCGGCGATCACCTCGCCCCACGGCGCCAGGTAGTAGTCCGCCATCCATTGCGTCAGCTCGAGCAGACGCGCGTCGATCAGCGGCGCGCCTAGCACCTTCGTGAGTTCGAGGGTCTTCTCGACCGCGCTCTCGGCCACGACCGCGACCACGATGCCGCGCATCGCGCGTCCCCGAAACGGCACCTGCACAGGCACGCCGGGACTCACCGCGCCGAGCGCGGCGTCGGGAATGCGGTACGTGAAGGTCTGTCGGATGGGAATCGGGAGGGCGACCAGCGCAAACGACATGCGCGGGAACTTAACAGTTCGCGAGCGACACTCGGGGCACGGGGCGCCCCGGACATGCGGGTGCCTCCGACGTTTCGAACCGCGCGAAACGTCGGAGGTCAGGCCTGCATGCGCTGCGAGCTGTCCTGGCCGAGAATCGAATTGATGCGCTCGACCAGCTTGCGCGGGCTGAAGGGCTTCGTGATGTAGTCGTCGGCGCCGACTTCGAAGCCCACCTTCTGATCAACGTTGCGGCCCTTGGCGGACAGCAGGATGACCGGGATGTCCTTGGTCGCCGCATCCGCTTTGAGAATCTTGCAGGTTTCGTATCCGTCGAGCTTCGGCATCATGATGTCGAGCACGATCAGGTCCGGATGTTCGGCCCGCGCCTTTTCGACGGCCTGTTCGCCATCGAGCGCGGTCACGACCTCGTACCCCTCCATGCCGAGGCTGAAGTCGAGGATGTGAACGATGTAGATCTCATCGTCCACGACCAAAATCTTTCCCTTCGCCATTACGAATCACCTCCCTGCGTTCGTTGTTTCGGGCGCGGCGTGCGGCCGACCCGGGTCGTCGTCGCCGGCCAGCAGCCGTGACAGATTGCGCTCGAAACACTCCACCACCTCGGGGTCGAACTGACGCCCCGCGGCCCTCACCAACTCATTGAGCGCGGACTGGCGCGAAATCGCCGCGCGATGCGCCCGTCCCTGCGTCATGCTCTCGAACGCGTCGATCACCGCCAGCACGCGCGCGCCCACCGGAATGTCGGTGCCGCGCAGGCCGCGCGGGTAGCCGCTGCCGTCCCACCACTCGTGGTGCGACATCACGATCTCGCGCACCTCGGTCATCGCATCGAGTCCGTCGAGCAGCTCGGCGCCGAGTTCGACGTGGCGCCGCATCTGCGCCTGCTGGTCGTCGGACAGCGGACCGCGCCGTGCGCGCAACTCGCCGGTCACGAAGGTCATGCCGACGTCGTGCACCGCAGCCGCGAACGAAACGGTCCGCAGCGCTTCGTCGTTCATGCCCATCGCTCGCGCGAGCCCGCTCGCGAGCCGTACGCGGTGCGGTGCCGCGACGCGACCGTCGCGCAGATGCTGGAGCACGCGGCGCAGCGCATCGGTCGCGTCCTCCACCACCTCGCGACCGCGATCCACGCGATCGGCCTTCTGCCAGGCACGTGAGACGCGCGCCGCCAGTTCGAGCAGCAGGCCGCAGTCCTCGGTGCCGAACGCGCGCTCCTGGAGCGGATCGGTGACGTTGAGCACTC
>JABFRW010000017.1 GCA_013140805.1 Candidatus Eisenbacteria bacterium | reverse complement strand
CACACCGCCCGCGGACTCTTCGTGGCGCTGGATGAACTCGACCGGATCGAGCCCCGCCGCGCGCAGTCGTCCCCAGCCGTCGGAACCGTGCTCGCGCACGAACGTGTCGGGGTCCTGCCCCGCCGCCAGCGGCAGGATCGCGACCTCGAGCCCCTCCGCCATCAGCACGTCGAGCGAGCGCAGCATCGCCTCCCGACCGGCGTCGTCGCCGTCGAACGTCAAAGCCACTCGTGAGACCACGCGCTTCATCGCGCGCGCCTGATCGGCGGTCAGCGCCGTTCCCGAACTGGCGATGGCGTGCGTGACGCCCGCCTGATGCAAGGCGATGACGTCGAAGTAGCCCTCGACCAGCACGAATTCGCCCGCCGCCTCGGCGGGCCGACGCGCGACGTCGAAGCCGTAGAGAAACTGACCCTTGTGATAGATCGAGGTCTCGGGCGAGTTCAGGTACTTGGGCCCGTCCTCGCCGAGCGTGCGACCGCCGAAGCCGACCACGGTGCCGCCCGGCGCCAGCAGCGGCACCATGAGCCGATCGCGGAACCGATCGTAGACGCCGCTGCGTTGCTCGCGCTTCGCGACCAGCCCGGCCTCGAGCAACGCCTCTTCCGAGATGCGATCGCGCAGACGATCGATCAGCGGCGTCCAGCCGGTCGGGGCCAGTCCGAGTCGAAACGCGCGCTGCGTTTCGCGCGTGATGCCGCGCTGCTCCAAATACGCGCGCGCCGCGCCACCGCGTTCCGGGTCCGCGAGCCACTGTTCGTACGCCACCGCAGCCGCTTCGAGCGCCTCGAGTGCCGCGGTGCGCTGACCGCGCTCGCCGGGGCGCCGTTCCGGAATCGCGATCCCGGCCCGACGGCTCAACATCTCGGCGGCTTCGACGAAGCCGATCTTCTCGGTCTCCATCACGAAACGAAACACGTCGCCGCCCGCCTTGCATCCGAAGCAGTGATAGAACTGGCGCTCGGAGTTGACCGAGAACGAAGGCGATTTCTCTTTGTGGAACGGACACACGCCGACCCAGTTGCGACCGGCACGCTTCAAGACCACGGTCTGCCCGATCACCTCGACGATGTCATTGGCATCGCGAACGCGCTCGATCCACTCGTCCGAGCGCAGCGGGGTGCCCCGCGCCGGAAGACTCATCGGAGCCTCGCCACGGTGACGCCACGCCCACCTTCGCCAATCTGACCCAGCCGCTGCTCGGCGACCTGGGGATGGCGACGCAGATGCTTCTCGACCGCACCTCGCAGGACGCCGCGTCCGATGCCGTGGATCACGCGTACTTCGCCGAGCCCCGCCATCACTGCGCGATCGAGACCTGCATCCAGCGCACCGAGTGCCTCGTCGGCTTCCATGCCGCGCAGATCGACTTCGAGCGGCGGCGGTCCGTCACCGACCGACCAGCTCGTCGACGCGGGGCGCGGGGCGATCGGCGCCGCGTCCGCTGCGCGCGCCAGACGATTGACGTGAGTCTGGATCGTCCAGGTGCCACGCTTGAGCTGGACACGCCCTTCGTCGTCGGGAGCACTCGAGACCTCGGCCTCGAGTCCCAGGTCCAGCGCACGCACGCGCAGCCCCGGAACCACCTCGGCCGCCATCAGCCCCGGCACCGCAGCGCGCGAATCGTCGCTGCCCGCCGCCAACGTCTCGACCTCGCGCGTGGTCTGCTCGACGTCGCGCTTGAGCCGCTGCGCATCCTCGCGCGTCGTGTCGCGGCGGCGCGCTTCCTTCTGAACCACCTGCCACAACTCACGCGAACGGGCGAGGAGCGCCTCGCTCTCGCGGGTCAGTGATCTCCGCGCCTCGGCGAGCTCGCGCCGCGCGTGCTCGGTCGCGTCATGGTGCGCCGCCGCCTGCGATTGCGCTTCGGCCCGCGCGAGCGTGAGCGCGCTGGCTTCGGTGCGAGCGCGCTCGGTGGCGGCGGCGAGCTCCTGGGTCAGGCGCTCGAGTGCGCGCGTGCTTTCGGGCGTCAACGCGCGCGCGCGCGCCAGCAGTTCGGACGGGAATCCCAGTCGCTCCGCCACCTCGAGCGCGTGGCTCGCGCCCGGCACGCCGGGCACGAAGCGGAATCGCGAGCGCAGTGTTCCCGGGTCGAACTCGAGCGATCCGTTCACGACGCCCGGCACTTCGGGCACCAGCCGCTTGAGCGCCCCGAGATGCGTGGTCAGGACCGCCCACGTACCGGCTGCCGCCAGATGCTCGACCAGCGAGCGCGCGAGTGCTCCGCCTTCATCGGGATCGGTGCCCGCGCCGACTTCGTCCGCGAGCACCAGCGTACGGGGTCCGGCGGCGCGCGCCATGTCGGCCATCGCGGCAAGGTGCGCGGCGAAGGTCGAGAGACCGCGGTCGAGCGATTGCTCGTCTCCGAGGTCGACCACCACCTGCTCCAGCTCGGGCACCGTGCTGCCCTCGGCGCACGGCACCGGCAGCGCGGCGTGCGCGAGCAGCGCGCAGAGTCCGGCGGTCTTGAGCAGCACCGTCTTGCCGCCCATGTTGGGGCCGCTCACCAGCAGCACGCGTCCCGGCGTGCCGTCCGCACCGGCGTCGCCGAGCGTGAGGTCGAGCGGGATCACTTCGTCGAGCCCACCGGTCCGC
>JABFRW010000016.1 GCA_013140805.1 Candidatus Eisenbacteria bacterium | reverse complement strand
GAGCGGCACGCGCCAAGTGTGCCGCGCGCGGCTCGGCCGGACCGCTGGACTCCCCGCCCCCGCGCCCGGCACACTTGGCGCGTGCCGCTCACTCTCGACCTGTTGCGCCACGGCCATGCGGCCACTCCTGGACCCGCGGGAGACGCGCTTCGCCCGCTCACCGCCGCCGGTCGCGGCGCGCTCGCCCACCTGGCGCGGTATCTGAGCGACTCCGGAACGCATTACGAGCTCGCGCTCACGAGCCCGCTCACACGGGCGGTCGAGACCACCGAGATCGTGCTGCGAGGCGTGGCCCCCGAGCCGCAGTGCTTCGCGCTCGGCGAGCTGACTCCGGATGCCGAGATCGGAACTGCGCTGGTCGTCATCGCTGCGCACGCCAACGGTGCCGGGCACGTCCTCGTGGTGAGCCACATGCCACTGCTCGGAGAACTGTGCTCGCTTTTGACCGCCGATCCCGCCACCGGTTTCGCTCCGGGCGAATTGGCGCGCATCGAGTTCGATGGCGACGTGCTGCCCGGCGCCGGACGCCTGGTCGGAACCTGGCGCGGGGAGCGACTCGGTTAGCGAGTCGCGCCGACGTTCGCGCTCAGCCGAGCGCCGCTTCGCTCGCCGGGTCGAACCAGCGAGCCTTGTCGGCCGCGAACCCGAGTGCCAGTCGTGTGCCGACCGCAGGACCCGACTCACCCGCGAGCCGCGACACCACCGGTCCCGCGGAGGTCGACCAGTAGAGCAGCACTTCATTGCCGAGCGGCTCGCGAACCTCGAGCACCGCCGGCAGCCGTCCAGCCAGGCCGTCGGCGCGCAGCGAAAGATCTTCGGGACGGATGCCGAACGTCACGGCGCCGCCGCGGCGCTGCGCGAACCACTCGGGTGCGGGTGACAGCGTGACGCGGCCGGCCTCGTTGGTGGCGGACTCGCCGATCGTTACGCCACTTTCTGCGTCGCATCGTGCCGCCAGCAGGTTCATGGGCGGGCTGCCGATGAAGCCGGCCACGAACTGATTCGCGGGTCGATGGTAGAGCGTGTCGGGATCCGCGAGCTGCTGGAGTACGCCACCTTTGAGGACGGCGATGCGCTCGCCGAGCGTCATGGCTTCCACTTGATCGTGCGTCACGTACACCATGGTCGCCTCGACGCGCTGGTGGATGCGATGGATCTCGCCGCGCATCTGCACGCGCAGCTTGGCATCGAGGTTCGAGAGCGGCTCGTCGAACAGGAACAGCTTGGGGCGCCGCACCAGCGCGCGACCGAGTGCGACGCGCTGGCGTTCACCGCCCGACAACTCGCGCGGCAGTCGCGGCAGCTTGGCCTCGAGCCCCAGCGTCGAGGCGGTCTCCCGCACGATGCGCTCGATGTCGGCGCGCGGCATGCGGCGCAGCTCGAGTCCGAACGCGAGGTTCTGGAACACGCTCATGTGCGGGTAGAGCGCGTAGTTCTGGAACACCATCGCGACATCGCGCTCGCGGGGTGGCAGTTCGTTGAGCACTCGATCTTCGAATCGGATCGCGCCTTCGCTCACCGCCTCGAGCCCGGCAATCATGCGCAACAGGCTCGACTTGCCGCAGCCCGAGGGGCCCACCAGCACCAGGAAGCGACCGGCTTCGACCGCCAGACTGACACGATCGACCGCGCGCTGGCCGTTCGCATACACCTTCGAAACCGCGTCCAGCTCGAGTCCGGCCATGGGCCGGCACGCTAGCCGAGCGCTCACACCTGCGCAATACTCCGGACGCTCGATTCTCGAACCAGGAGGCAGGATGGGATCTCTGGACGGCAAGGTGGCGCTCGTGACCGGTGGCAATCGCGGCATCGGCCGCGCCATCGTCGAAGCACTCGCCGGCAAAGGCGCGACCGTAGTGCTCACTTCGCGCGACGAAGCGCGCGCGCAGCAGGCGGCGCGCGAGATCGGCGGCCGGGTGCACGGCATGGCGTGCGACGTGCGGCACCACGCCCAGGTCGAGTGGGTGTTCGAGGAGGTCGCGCGACACCACGGCGGCACCGATGTGCTGGTGAACAACGCGGGCGTCGGCGAATTCGCCCCGCTGGCCGAACTCACACCGGACCAGTGGCACGCCGTCATCGAGACCAACCTGAACGGCGTCTACTACTGCTGCCACGCGGCAATTCCGCAGATGAAGGCGCGCGGCGGCGGCTACATCTTCAACATCTCGTCGCTCGCGGGGGTCAACGCGTTCACCGAAGGCACCGCCTACAACGCGAGCAAGTTCGGTCTGAACGGCATGAGCGAAGCGCTCATGCAGGAGGTCCGTCACGACGGAATCCGTGTCTCCTACCTGATGCCGGGCAGCGTTGCGACCGAATTCGGCCGCGGCGGTACCGAAAAGTCGGCCTGGGCGTTGCAGCCCGCCGACGTGGCGGCGATGGTGATGACGCTGCTCGAGTCCCCGGTCCACGCGCTCTACAGCCGCGTCGAGATGCGCGCCAGCCGGCCGCCGCGCAAGCCCTGAACGCCGGGCGGGCGCGCTCGTCGTCGCCCCGGCCCCGTTC
>JABFRW010000015.1 GCA_013140805.1 Candidatus Eisenbacteria bacterium | reverse complement strand
CTAGGAGACGCCATGGCCTTCGCCGATATCGGGCAGCTTCACGTCGAAGGCCATGGCGTCTCCTAGTGCACGAAGTCGAAGCGCCCGAGCTCGGTCTCGCGCTCGGTGAACCGCTGGCAGCGCAGATCGAGCGCCTGATAGCGCTCGGCGTGCGAGCGTTTGAATTCCTCGAACGCTTCTTCGCTCGTCCAGCGATCCGCGACCATGTAGCGAAGCGGCAGCTTGAGATCCTTCATGAGCGTGGTGCTCACGAACCCGGGGCTCTCGCGAAACAGCTCCGCCCACGCGCCGTCTTCGCGGTACAGCGACTCGAAGTCCTCGGAGCGTTCCGGCTTGACCACGAACTCCCACACGATCACGAGCATCGGTCCCTCTAGAAGGTCATGACGTGCTCGAGCGCGCGCAGGACGCGCGGCGCATCGGGCAGATAGGTGTGCTCGAGCGTGTACGGAAACGGCGTGTCGTATCCGGTGACTCGCAGGATCGGCGCCTGCAGCGTGGTCAACGCGCGTTCCGCGACCAGCGCCGCCAGCTCACCGCCGAAACCTCCGGTGCGTGGCGCCTCGTGCACGATCACCACGCGTCCGGTCTTGCGCGCACTGGCGAGCACGGTCTCCTCGTCGAGCGGCACCAGCGTGCGCAGGTCCACGACTTCCACCGACCAGCCGCGTTCGCGCGCGGACTCGGCGGCCTCGATCGAGACTGGCACCATCGCTCCCCACGCGAGCACCGTCACGTCGGAGCCCGGGCGGGCCACCCGAGCGCTCGAAAGCGGCACGGTGTAGTAGCCCTCGGGCACCTCTTCGCGCACCGAGCGATAGAGCCGCTTGGGCTCGAGGAACATGACCGGGTCGTCCCCCGCGAGTGCCGCGAGCAACAGCCCCTTCGCGTCGGCGGGAGTGGAGGGGATCACCGTGACGAGTCCCGCGGTGTGGCAGAAGTAAGCCTCGGGGCTCTGCGAGTGGTAGAGGCCGCCGCGAATGCCGCCGCCATACGGAGCGCGCACCACCACCGGGCAGGTGTACTGGCCCGCCGATCGCCACCGCAACTTCGCCAGCTCCGAGACGATCTGGTCGAACGCCGGGTAGATGAAGTCCACGAACTGGATCTCGGCCACCGGCTTCATGCCATTGACCGCGAGCCCGATCGCCGCGCCGATGATGCCATTCTCGGCCAGCGGGGTGTCGGTGACGCGATCGGCGCCGAACTCGGCCCGTAGTCCCTCGGTGACGCGGAACACGCCGCCGTTCAGGCCCACGTCCTCGCCGATGATCAGCACGCGCGGGTCGGAACGCAGCGCGAGCCGCAGGGCGTCCTGGATCGCCTGAACCATGGTCATCGCGGGCATCGAGGGTCTCCGGGATCGTCGAGCGACGCAGCAGGTTAGCCGAACGCCGAACGCCGGCAAAGCGCGCCGGGCGCGGGCCATCGCGCGTGATCCGGCCGGGTGAGGGGAGGCGACGGAGTCCCGCTCCCGGCGATTCTTAGCCTTGACTAATCCTCGAATTAGTCGTACCTAATACGCCGTCATGTCGAAACTCCCCGATCTCGTGCTCCGCCCCGCCGCCCTCGCCCTGCTGCTGGCCCTCGGTTTCGGCCTGGTTGCGTGCGATCGGCTGCTCACCACCGCGCCCGACGGCGGGGATCTGTTCGACTCGCCGATTGATGGACTCTCGCCGGCCGAACTCGCCGCATTCGTCGAGGGGGACGCACAGTTCGGCCGTCCGTTCTCGCCCGTGCAGGGGCTGGGGCCGATCTTCAACAATGTTTCGTGCGCTTCGTGCCACAGCGGGGACGGTCGCGGTCGACCCGAGAACGCGCTCACGCGATTCAGCCGTGGCACCGATCTGGCGCTCGACGAGGGCGGACCGCAGCTTCAGAACCAGGCGATCCCGGGCGCCGAAGCCGAGGCGCTCCCTGCGGGCGTCGATCACTCGCTGCGACTGCCGCCACCGGTGTTCGGCGTGGGACTGATCGAGGCGATTCCGGAAGCCGACATCGTTGCGCTCGAGGATCCCGACGACCTGAACGGCGACGGCATCTCGGGTCGCGCGAATCGGGTGGCGCCGCCGGCGTTCCTCGCAGCCCACGGCTCGACGGCTGCGATCGGCCGCCGGGTCGGCGAATCGCGCGCCGGTGGCGGCGGCGCTCTCGTGCTCGGGCGCTTCAGTCGCAAGGCGCAGGTCGCCAGCATCTTCGATCAGACGGTCGCCGCCTATCATCAGGACATCGGCATCACCACCGAGTTCCTGCCGGTCGAGAATCACAACCCGCTCGCGAGCGTCGCGACGACGATTGCCGATCGCGTCGCGGACCCCGAGCTCGGAACGCCGGAAGTGCTCGCGGTGGTCGGCTACCTGCGCATGCTCGCGCCTCCGACCCCCGGCCCGCTCACCGGCACGCGCCCGCGCGGCCGTGAGGTGTTCGCGACGGTCGGGTGCGCGGGCTGTCACGTGCCGAGCTTCCGCACCGGCAGCGCGGGAATCCCGGCACTCTCCAATCGCCCGGTCGAACTCTATTCCGACCTGCTGCTGCACGACATGGGCGAGGAACTCGCCGACCATCGTCCCGATGGGGACGCGAACGGCTTCGAATGGCGAACGGCCCCGCTGTGGGGCACGCGGGTCATGCGCGAGTTCCTGAACGGTCAGGCCTTCCTGCTGCACGACGGTCGGGCGCGCTCGGTGGCCGAGGCGATCAGCGCGCACGGCGGCGAGGCCGCGGCCTCGCGCGACGCCTATCGTGCATTGAGCGAAGCGGACCGCGCGGCGCTGATCGACTTCGTGGAGTCGCGATGAGTCGGGGAGCGGGGCGCGTTGGTGCCGTCGCGCTCGCGCTGTCGATTGCGCTCGTTTCCACCGCACACGCGCAGGCTTCGAACGTCGTCGCCGCCGCTTCGACGAGCGTCGATTCGGCCCGCGCCGCGGCCCGCCCGTTCGTCGCCGGTGGCTATGACGACAAGCCGCACCTGCGCGGACTGTTCGGTCGCATCGCGGTCGGCGGCTACGTCGAGGCGCTCTACGGCTGGGAACGCGCCGACGGCGTGACCGAAGAAGCCGGCTTCGAGCTGAGGCGCTGGAATCTGCTGACCTCGTCACGGGTGAGCGAACGCGTCCAGGTGTGGGCCGAAGTCGAGTTCGAAGACGGCGGTGAGGAGATCATCCTCGAGCTGGCACAACTCGACTTCGAGCTGCACCCGGCGTTCAACGTGCGCGGCGGCATGCTGCTGCTGCCGCTGGGGCGCTTCAATCTGGCGCACGATGGCCCCCGCAACGCATTCACCGACCGGCCGCTGCTCGCCACCGACCTGCTGGGCTCCGCACTCTCGATGCCCGGGCTCGGGCTGTTCGGCCTCTTCGAGATCGGCGGCGAGGGCCGCGCGACCTACGAAGCATATGCGGTGAACGGTTTCACCGACGCGATCCTGCTCGATTCACCCGACGGCACGCGGTTGGCCGCGGGCCGCCGCAATGCCGAGGACAACAACGCCTCGCCGGCGCTCGTCTCGCGGCTGGCATGGAGTCTCGATCCACGGCGCGAACTCGGGATCTCGGGATTCACGGGTGCCTACAACACCTTTCGACTCGACGGACTCGACGTCGACGAGCGCCGCTCGGTGCGCGCTGCGGTACTCGATCTGCGAACACCGCTGCTGGGCCTCGAGTGGAACGCCGAAGTCGCTGCGGTTTCGATCGACGTGCCGGCCGGGCTCGCGGGCCTGTTCGCGAGCCGCCAGGGCGGATTCTTCGTCGAAGCCTCACGGCCCTTCGGACGCGCACTCGTCCGAACGCTGCCGAGCTCGTATCTTGCGGCGGGTGTCCGGCTCGAGGGTATCGACCTGGATCGCGACCTGGAAGGCGACTCGACGATTCAGCTCACCTCCGGACTGCGATTCCACCCGACGCCCGAGTCGGTGTTGAAGCTCGACTACCTGCGCAGCCGTGCTCGCGACCGCTTCAACAACGCGGCGGAGGGTGCGGCGCTGCGATTCAGCATGACGAGTTACTTCTGATGGGGACCGCACTGCCGATCATGCGCGCACGATCCGCGAAGCCGCGAGGCACTGCCAGTGTCACTCCCATGACGCGCTCCCGACAGGACTACTTGAAGGCGCTGTTCGCGCTCGCCGCCGACCGAAGCAGCGTGAGCACATCGCGGCTGGCTGAACAGTTGCACGTCTCGGCGCCGTCGGTGACCAACATGCTGGCGCGCCTCGATGTCGAGCGGCTGGTGGTGCACACGCCACGCGAAGGCGCCCGGCTCACCGCCGAGGGGCGGCGTCAGGCGGTCGCGATCGTGCGGCGTCACCGCATCATCGAGGTGTTCCTCGTTCAGGTGCTGGGACTCGACTGGGCGGAAGTACACGATGACGCCGAGGTGCTCGAGCACCACATCAGCGACCGCGTGCTCGAGGCGATGGATCGACTGGTCGGGCACCCGGTCGAGGATCCGCACGGGCATCCGATTCCCGACGCCAAGGGCCGCATGCCGGAACGCCCGCTGCGCGCCCTCGCTTCACTCGGTGCCGGCGAGCGCGCGACGGTTCGCGAGATCCGCGACCGCGACGTGAAGCGCATGTCGCGCTGGAAGGAAGTCGGGCTGGTGCCGGGCGCGCGCGTGCGGGTGGCCGCGGTGCGGGCACTCGAGGACGTATTCGAGATCGAGATCGGCGGCCGTCGGGTCGTGACGGGCAGCGAGGGCCTGGATGGCATTCATGTCGAGCCCGCCTC
>JABFRW010000014.1 GCA_013140805.1 Candidatus Eisenbacteria bacterium | reverse complement strand
GGCTTCGAATGGGACTTCGCGCCGGTCGCCGACGTGCACTCGGAACCGCTCAATCCGGTGATCGGTCCCCGCGCGTTCGGCCACGATCCGGCGGCCGTCTCGGCGATGGTCGGCGCGTGGCTGCGCGGGTTTCGGGCCGAGGGGCTCGCCGCGTGCCTTAAGCACTTTCCCGGTCACGGCGACACCGTGCTCGATTCGCACCTGGAACTGCCCCGCTGCGACGCCGATCGCGCCACGCTCGAGGCGCGCGAACTGCGCCCGTTTCGTGATCACCTGTCGGCGGCCGCTTCGATCATGACCGCGCACGTCGTCTATCCGGCGTTCGACGCCGAGCGGCCCGCCACCTACTCGCCCGCGATCGGACGCACGCTGCTGCGCGACACCCTGGGCTTCGGCGGCGTCGCAATCACCGACGCGCTCGAGATGAAGGGCGCGGCGCGCGATCTCGATGCGGCCGAACGCGGCCGACTTGCGATCGAGGCCGGTTGCGACCTGCTGCTGTTCGCGTTCCACGACGAAGCCATTCGGCGCGCGCGCCTGATGCTCGCGAACGCCGTGATCGACGGCGGGCTCGACCGCCCGAGCTTCGATGCCGGCCGGCCGCGTCTGGCCGAGTTCGATCGCGACCACCTCGAGCCGAGCGGACTCGAGCTGGAGCGCCCGCTCGAAAACCTGACACCCGCCGACTGGGTGCCTCGACTGCGGGCGATCATCGACCGAGGGCTCGCAGTGCGCGGTGCGTGGCCATCGCTCGCGGGCGATGCCGCACTGCACGTGAGTGAGCCCGAGTACCCGCGCTGCGAGTCGCTGCTCGCGCGGCTGCGCAATGCCGGAATGCCTCTCACCGACGAGCCCGCGCGCGCCACGGTGCGGCTCGTCGCCGTGATGACGCGCGTGCCGGTGCCCGCCGAAGAAGTGGCGCGCCTGCGATCTCTCGCCGCCGCTCAGCCGCTGGTGCTCGTGAGCCTGCAGAGCGACGCGGTCCTCGATCAGGTCCCCGAGGCCGCTCTGCGCATCGCGGCCTCGGACGCCACCGACCTGACGCGCGAGCGGGTGGTGGCGCGGCTGCTGAGCGAACGCGGCGGTCGCGCCTAGTACGAGAAGTGGAACTGGACGTAGGCCTGCTTCTCGTTCGGAATCTCGGTGCCGAAGCCGTCGTCTTCAGCGCGCGGATCGATGAGCCGGAACGTCCAGCGGACCTGACCGAACGGCACCGGCTGGAACTCGCCCTCGATCGCATAGCGGTTGTAGTCGTTCAAGAGACTCACCGCGTCGGAAGCACCGCGATCCAGCATCAGCCGGTCGTAGCGCACCCGGAACGTGGCCCAGCGCGACGGCACGTAGTCGAGTTCAGCGAAGTAAGCGAGCGAGTTGCGCTTCTCGCCCGTCACCGCCTCGTCGGTCCCGGCCGCGACTTCGCCGAGCAGTGCGAAGCGCTGCCAGTGCGTCATGCCGTAGTAGCCCCAGCGCGTCGCACGACGGGTCGGTCCGAAGGTCTGCTTGCGGAAGTCGTCGTAAACCGAGACCGCGCCCTGGTACCAGGGCGCGCTGTAGCCGAGCTTGGCGACCGTCGCGCCGGCGTACTCGCCGTTGAAGACGAACGACTCCCCGTTCAGCCACTGCGCGCGGCCGAACCACGGCCCCGAAGCCATGCCGTACTCGAGTCCAACGTCGGTGAGACGCGGGTCGTAGGGAAGAAACGTCTGCTGGGTCTGGAAGTCGAGAAAGCTGTTGCGGGTGGCGACCGTGTGATCGTCCATCCGCAGGCCGAACGCGGTGCGCACTCGACCCGCCTTCAGGTAGCCGTCCCACGGCAGCCCGGCGAACATGCCGTAGGCGTCGCGTGACGCGGAGCCGGTACGCGTGTAGACCAGCGTGAGCTGGTCGTGGGGCTGGAACGCAATGTGGAGCGCGTTCTCCATGTCGAAGAAGCCGACGCGATCGAGCGAGTCCGAGCTGCGGGTCGAGTTCGCGAGCAACAGCACGCGCTGATTGATACCGAAGTAGAGCGGCATCGCGTCGCCGACCCGGTTCACCAGTTCGAGACTCGACCACTTGCTCGACGAATCCTCGGGCTCGATCTCGTGGCGGTTTTTGGCGTACGCGAAGCCGAACTCCTTGCGGGGCCCGCCGCCGTTCGGATCGAAGTGGCAGTTCTGGCACATCAGGCCGGTGCGCGCGGCATAGAGCGGCACCGTCTCGCCTCCGCGCGGAGCCAGCAGCGAAGCCACACATGCGACCACCAGCGCGACGGGAACGATGCGCAACAGCGGACGCATGCAGACCTCCGGGAGAAATGAGACTCGAAACAGATCGACGGCTCGGCACACGGCGCGCAGGACGGCGTGAGCGCCGTCAGCGCGGGACACGACGACGGGCGGCGCGACCATGGCCGCCGCCGCCCGAGCTCGCGACGGTTAGCACCGCGCCTTTCGGAAAGTCAACCACGAACTTGCCCGGCAACGGTTCCGACCCCTTGCCCCCGCGCACCGACCCGCGTTCGAGCCGCGCGGCGCGTGGCCAGATCACTTCGTTCGATCCCGTCGAACCCGCCTCGCCGCCGGCGAGGCCGTAGGGCCCACGGGTGCGCCGCTCCGAGATCACCGTTACGCGCGCGGGCGCCAGCATCTCGAGTGAGCGTTCGATGCCGTCACCACCCACCCACCGACCGCGCCCACCACTGCGGCGTCGAATGCGGGTCGCGACCACGCGCAGCGGATAGGCATGCTCGAGCGCTTCGACCGGTGTGTTGCGGGTGTTCGTCATGTGCGCCTGCATGGCGTGCTCGCCATTCCAGCCCGGCCCCGCGCCGTGTCCGCCCGCGAGCGTTTCGTAGTAAGCGAACGGCAGGCCGGTGCGCGGATCGCGTCCGCCGATCAGCAGGTTGTTCATCGTGCCGCTGCTCGCCGCCGGTACGCGCCCCGGCAGGGCACGCGCGAGTGCCCCCAGCACCACGTCGACGATGCGCTGCGAGGTCTCGACGTTGCCCGCCGCCACGGCGGCCGGCGGGCGCGGGTTGACCACGCTGCCGAGCGGAGCGATCACGTCGAGCGGTTGGAACATGCCGTGATTGATGGGCACGTCGCCCACCACGCACCGCACCGCGTAGGCGACCGCTGCGCGCGTCACCGCCTCGACGGCGTTCACAGGTCCCGCGGTCTGAAGCGCGGTGCCGCCGAAATCCACGCGCAGTCCGCCGGCGCGCCGCGCGATCGCGACCCGGATCGGGATCGGCCCCGCACCCAGCCCGTCGTCGTCGAGCACGTCCTCGAAGCGCCACGTGCCGCGCGGGATCACGCGCAACGCGGCGCGCATGCGTTGCGCGCCGATCGTGATCAGCGCCGCCGAGGCACGCGCAAGCCGCGCGGCGCCACAGCGCGCGGCCAGTTCGCGCAGCCTTCGCTCGCCGGTCGCCTGCGCTCCGAGCTGCGCGGCCAGATCGGCGCGGCGCTCGTCCGGCGTCCGCACGTTGGCCAGCACCAGGCGCATCACGTCCTCCACCACGCGACCGGCATGCACGATGCGCAGCGGAGGGATCCGCAATCCCTCTTCGTAGACCTCGCGCGCCAGCGGCATCGAACCGGGTGCGGCCCCGCCGACATCGGCGTGATGCGCGCGACTCGCCAGATAGAAGTCCGCCCGGCTCGAACGTCCGATGAACACGCCCGACACCGTGGTGAGGTCGGGCAGATGGGTGCCGCCCGCAAACGGATCGTTGAGCAGCACCACGTCGCCGGGTCCGATCGCAACCTGTTCGCGTGCGATCTCGACCGCACGCGGCAGGCTGCCGAGATGCACCGGAATGTGCGCGGCCTGGGCGACCAGCCGCCCCTCGCGGTCGAATACTGCGCACGAGTGGTCGAGGCGCTCCTTGATGTTCGGCGAGTGAGCGGTGCGCATGAGCACCACGCCCATCTCCTCGGCGCACGAGGAGAGCAGACTCTCGAGCACCGCGAGCTCGACTCGATCGAGACGCGGGTTCATGCGCGCTCCTTGCGGCCGCGCGCGCGCGTCACCACCAGCGTGCCGCTCGCGTGCAGGCGACCATTCCATTCGCGGGGTACCCACAGCGTGGCGCCCGTGGCTTCGACGATCGCGGGGCCGCGCACCGCGGCGCCCGCCCGCAACCCGTCGAACGAGACACGGGTCGCGCGAATCACGCCCCCCCGATCCCACACCGGCGTGCGGCGCGGTGGCTCGTGCGGCGGCCGAGCACCGCGGGTGGCGCCTCGCAGCGGCTGAATCGCCGAGGCCTGCACCGGCCACGCGAGGCCCGGCACTTCGCCGCGCACCTCCACCGTGACCACTTCGATCGCGCGCGGGGATTCGGAGAAGCCGAAGCGCCGCCGATGCTCGGCATGAAATTGCTTCACCAGGTCACCGCGCGCCGGCAGCTCGAGTTCGTGCGACTGACCGCGATAGCGCATCTGGGCCCAGCGCTCGAGCTGCACGCGCGGCCGCTCCGCGCGGCCGAAGCGCCGCAGCGTCGCCCGTTCACGTTCGGCGAACGCCCGCCCCAGAGCCACTCCGTCTCGCGCGTCGAGCAGCACGGTGCGCGACGTCTCGCGCCGGTCTCCCGTCACCAGCGCACCGAGCGCCGACAACACGCCCGCGAATCCCGACCACAGCACCACGTCGCAGCCGAGCGCTTCCGCGACCGGGGCAGCATGCAGACCGCCCGCGCCTCCGAACGCCACCAGCGCCGCACCACGCGGATCGTGTCCCCGTTCGAGCGAAACGGTGCGCAGGGCGGCCTCGATGTGCGCCTCGGCGACCCGCACCACGCCGGCCGCCGCTTCGCGCGCCGAGCGCGCCGCGATCGAGCGCGCGAGCTTCGAGAGCGCACGCTGCGACGCTTCACGGTCGAGCGGGCGAGCGCCGCCGGCCAGCGACGCGGTCGCAATGCGCCCCATCACCACGAGCGCATCCGTCACGGTCGCGGGTCCGCCCGCGCCGTAGGCAGCAGGCCCGGGGGCTGCACCGGCGCTTTCAGGCCCCACCCGCAGCAGACCGCCGTGGCCGGCGCGGGCGATCGAGCCGCCGCCGGCACCGACCGAGTGGACGTCGAGCAGCGGCAGCAGCACCGGGAATCCGCCGATCTCGCGTCCGCGCGTGCGCGGCAGCCCGCCGTCGAGAAACGCGACGTCGGTCGAGGTGCCGCCCACGTCCAGCGTGAGCGCTCGCTCGAAGCCGCAGCGACGCCCGAGTTCGCGCGCGGCCGCGAGCCCGCCGGCCGGTCCCGAGAGCAACTGTCGCACCGGTTCGCGGACCGCCTCGGCGAGCGGAGCGGTGCCGCCGTGCGAGAGCACCACTTCGATGCGAACCCGCGAGGCGCGCCCCAGTTCCTCGAGATAGGCGCCGACGCGCGGCACCAGATAGGCGTTCGTGACCGCGGTCGCGAGTCGCTCGTATTCGCGGTACTCGGGGCACAGCTCGGACGACGCGGTCACGCTGACGCCGAGCCGAGCGAGTGCACGCGCGATCGAGCGCTCGTGCGCGGGATTCGCGTAGGAATGCAGCAGCCCGATCGCGATCGCCTCGGGGCGCGCGGCACGCACGCGCCGCACCAGTGTTGCGAGTGCGGCGCGATCGAGTCGCCGCCAGGTCTCGCCCGCAGGGCCACTGCGCTCGCGGGCACCCAGGCGGCGCTCGCGCGGCACCAGCGGCGGCTCGCGGTGCGGGCCGAGGGCATAGAGAGACGGACGCTGCTGGCGGCCGATTTCGAGCACATCCTCGAAGCCCTCGGTGGTGACGAGCACCACCCGGGCGCCACGTCGCTCGAGTAGCGCGTTGGTCGCGACCGTCGAGCCGTGACGCACGCGAGTCGACGGAGCCACCGCGAGTCGCGTCAGCCCCTCGAGTACCGGGCGCGCGGGATGCGCGGGATCGGACGGCAGCTTGAACGTGACGAGGCGACGGCCGACCAGCGCCACGACATCCGTAAAGGTGCCACCGGTGTCGATGCCGACCACGCGAGGAGCGCGGCTCGTCGCGGGGCTCATCGCGACGCACCCGGCGAGGGCCGTGAGCGACGCAGCCGATCGATCAGCGCGCCGAGCACGATCGCGACTCCGGCGGCGACCAGGATCCAGGTCGGGATCTCGAACTTGCGACCCACCAGCGCGAGCACGAAGTAGTAGGGCAGCGCTCCGAGGTAGATGGCCAGACCGTAGAGCGCGAGCGGATAGCCGGCGACTGCAGCCACGATCTTGAGCGGGGCATCGGGCAGCGGCGTGGCACGCGCCACCAGGATCGCGACGAACGAGGCCGACGGAAAGCGCGCGAGGGCTTCGGTGACTCGCTCGCGCGCCGGCAGGAAGCGCTTCATCCACGGGCGATCGGAATGCAGCCCGAACCGCAGCAGTGCGAGCTGCACCATGCTTCCCAGCGCACTCGCCGCCCCTCCCAGCACCGCGAGCTGCCACGGCTCCTGCAGCCGGCCGTAGTGCAGCAGCAACGGAGTGGTGAAGAACGCGAACGTCGCGCCATCGAGGAACAGCAACAGGCAGAGCACCACGAGCGAGTCGGCCGACACGCCGCGCAGTCTAGCGGAACGCGAAAGGGCCCGCGCGATTGCGCGGGCCCTGCGTACGATGAGCCGGCGAAGTGGCTCGCCTTCGGCGCCCTAGCCGATCGGCGGCGGTGGCGCGGGCGGTACCGGCGGAACAGGCGGAGCCGGCGGAAGCGGCGGTGCCGGATATTCCTGCGGACCCGGACTTGGTGGCATGTAGGAACTCGGAGGCGCAGGCGGAGGCGGTGCGACCGGCGGTGGGGCAACCGCCGGAGCCTGGGGCGCTGCCTGTTCGCTGTAGCCGGGACTGGTACGCGCGCTGCCAGGTGCCGCAGTCGGATCGAATGGGGCGCTCGGTGCCGCGGGTGCGATCGGAGCGGACGGAGCTGCGGGTGCGCCGGACGGTGGCGGCGGCACCGGTCCACCGTAGCTCGGGCCGGCGGGTGACAGCGAACCGAACAGGCGTGCCGGCGGCCACCACTGACCGCCCTCACCCTGACCGAACTTGGAGCGCACGATCGCGCCGATTCCGAGCAGTGCGACACCGCTGTAGGCGACCATCGCGAGCACCCACAGGATGCCGCCGATCCAGCCGAGGAGCGGCATGTGATGGAGCATCTCGCTCACCAGCATGGCGCCCTGAATGATCACGATGCCGGTGATCGCGCTTCGCAGCAGCGTCGGTGCCGCCTGCCCCCGGTTGGCGGCAACGCGCTCGCCGAGTGCGGCCGCTCCCACCACGTAGCCCCAGCCGGCGACCAGGATGATGAGTGCGATGTAGGTGAAGAACGCACCGATCGCGACCGGGATGCCGATGATCGTGACCACCAGGATCACCATGGCGATTGCGAGCGCGATCAGCGACGGAGCGAGCAGCAGCGCCATTCCGAAGCCGAGGCCGAACGACATGCCCGGCTCGCGCCGGAGACTCTCGATCGCGCCGCGGGTGCGGCGGGGCGCAAAGCGGGTGGCGACCCATGCCACCAGCAACCAGAACAGCAGGTAGGTGAGCCGGCGCACGATCGTGGTGGTGGCTCCGTGCTCGGAGTCCCGATCGCGGTCGCCGTCCCAGTCGCGGTCGATGCGAACGCGTTTCGCGCGCTCGCTGCGACTGTGACGGCTCTGCAGCCCGGTCACACGCTGCCCGCCCACGTAGGCACCGCTCTCTTCTTCGAGCTTTCCGCCCATGCACAGGACGTCGCCGTCGATGCGCGCGGAGCTGCCGAGGAACACGTCACCGCCGGTCGCCGAGACATTGCCGCGCACCTGGCCGTAGACCTTGATGTTGCCGCCGAACGTGAGGACGTCGCCGTCCACCACTTCGCCCTTCTCGATCGTGATGTCCGAGCCCATGCGCACCATGTCGCCGGTGGTCGGCACGGCGGGCGCTTCGGGTTCGGAAGGCGGGCTCGGAATGGTGGGTTCCGCGAGCACCGCTTCGGGATCCGGCTCGGCGCGAGTCGCGCCGGCGGCCGGCGCGACCCGGGCGGAGCTGGAGCTGGAAGTGGAGCTGGAGGGTTTGACGATGCGAGCGCGCTGCCGCTGACGGAACGCGCTGGAGCTCTCCTCGGGAACCGAGCGGAATCGGAGCGGGTTCTGCGCCAGAGCCTCGGGCGCGAGCGTCGCGTCGACGCCGAGACCCAGAACGAGTGCGGTGCCGAGCGCGAGGATCGCTGCGGTGACTCGGGCGGCGTTTCTCATGATTCCTCTCCTTGCCTCGTCCGCCCCCGGGTGGGATGTGACCGGGGCCCACGAGCTCCTGAGTGGAGCGAGCTGCTTCGTTCCCGACTGACGTTGCGCTCTACGGCAAGGTGACGATTCAGGTTGCGGGCGCGCACGGTACTTGCCACTCCCGGCCATTTGGACCGGGTGTTCGACCCCAAAACCGAAGGGGGGTCCTTGCGGACCCCCCTCGGGAACTTCAACCCGGCATCACCGGGTTCACGTCAGTGCGACGCAGGCTGGCTGGCCGTGGTATCGGCCGGCATTGCCATGGTGTCGGTCGGAGCATCCACAGCCGGAGTCTCGGCCGGGGTCTCCGCAGGCGGAGCCTCAGAAGTCGTCTGCGTCTGGCTGCATCCAACCAGCGCGAGCGCCATCATGGCGACGAGGAATAGAGCGAAAAGCTTACGCATCCTTAGTTCTTCACCCCCTCAATGGAGTCACCGCCAACCTTGCGGCCGGCGGCAGAATCGGGCTGATCGCTCGGGAATGAGCGACACCGAACGGGTGTCGGCCCCTGGCGTGCGTCCGTTGCGTTTGCTTACGACGCCCCTACGCGTTCGCCCCTGCCCACGGAGACGGCGCGCAAAACGAGCCGGCAGGGTAGGGACAGCCGGCCGGGGTTGTCAACTCGAAACTACCCTCGGCGCGCCCCCGCCACGATGCCCGAGGTGCTTGAAACCCGCGGATTTACGCGCCCGAGAGCGCGTAGTCGAGATCGGACTGGAGATCGGCCAGGTCCTCGATTCCGACCGACAGGCGGATCAATCCGTCCGCAAAGCCGATCTTGAGCCGATGCTCCCGGGGAACCGAGGCATGGGTCATGGAAGCCGGGTGACAGGCCAGACTTTCGACTCCCCCGAGGCTCTCCGCTCGCGTGAAGAGACGCAGCCGATCGAATACCCGGCGCCCGGCCTCGAGCGAGCCGTCGCCGGGGACGAACGACAGGGTGCCGCCGAAACCCGACGCCTGGCGCCGCGCGAGTGCGTGCTGCGCGTGGCTCTCGAGTCCCGGGTAGAGCACTCGCGTGACCGCACGATGACCCTCGAGGTAGCGGGCGATCGCGAGCGCGTTGGCGTCGTGCTGCCGCATTCGCACCGCGAGCGTCTTGGTGCCGCGCAGCGCGAGCCAGCAATCCATCGGACCGGGGACACCGCCGGCCGCGTTTTGCAGGAAGCGCAACGACTCGGCCATCGCCTCGTCGGACGTGATCAGCGCGCCACCGATCAGGTCGCTGTGACCGTTCAGGTACTTGGTGACCGAGTGCAGCACCACGTGGCAGCCGTGTTCGAGCGGACGTTGGAAGAACGGCGTCATGAACGTGTTGTCGACCACGACCTTCGCACCGCGGGCGTTCGCCAGTTTCGCGACCGCGGCCAGGTCGGTGATCTGCATCATGGGATTGGTCGGGGTCTCGACGAACACCAGCCGGGTCGCGGGAGTGAACGAGGCTTCGAACGCCTCGGTGCGATCCGACGGCACGAAGGTGTAGCGCAGTCCGAGTCGCTCGAACACGCGCACGAACAGCCGGTAGCTGCCGCCGTACAGGTTGTCGCCGGCGATCACGTGGTCGCCGGCCGACAACGTCAGCATCAGCGTGGTGGTGGCCGCGAGTCCCGACGCGAAGCACAGTCCGTGGCGCCCGCCCTCGAGCGCGGCCAGGTTGCGCTCCAGCGCCTGCCGGGTCGCGTTGTGGGTGCGCGCGTACTCGAAGCCCTTGTGCTTCCCGAGTGCTTCCTGGGCATACGTCGAGGTCTGATAGATCGGGGTGACGACCGCGCCGGTGGTGGGGTCCGGCTCCTGGCCGGCATGGATGGCGCGGGTGCTGAATCCGGCGCCGGGTTGAAGAGCGGAATCGCCGCCCATGGGTGTCCTCCGGGGCGCGGGCGACTCGGCCCGCGCGAATGAATCGAGAGCTTCGCGTCGGAGCTCAGGCTCCGGCGATGAACTGCAGCATGTCGAAACGCGTGAGAATGCCCACCAGCTCGCCGTCGCGCCGCACCAGCACGGCGGGCTCCTTGGCGAGCAGGCGGGTGAGCTGCTCGACGTGCACGTCCGCGGTCACGACCGAGAGCGGCCCGGTCATCCAGCGATCGACCGGGATCTCGACCGCGCGCGGATCCGAGAGTGCCGCCTTCAAGGCTTCGCTCTCTTCGAGCGTCCCCACCACTTCGCGGCCCTTCATGACCGGGATCTGGCTGATGTCGTGCTTTTCGATGAGCGCGAGGGCGGCGCGCAACGGCTCGCCCGACTGCACGCTCAGCAGCGCCTGAGCGTTCCGACCCTTGTTGCCGACCACGTCGCCTGCCGACGAGGCGCGTGGATCGAACAGGTGGTTGTCGCGCATCCACTCGTCGTTGTGGACCTTGGTGAGATAGCGCTCGCCGGTGTCCGGGAGCAGCACCACCACCAGGTCGTTCGGGCCCGCGGCCTTCGCCACCTCGAGCGCGACCCACGCGGCCATGCCCGCGGAGCCGCCGACGAAGATCGCATCCTCGCGCGCGAGGCGGCGTGCCATGTTGAGCCCGTCGCGGTCATTGCACGAGATCACGCGATCGACCACCGAGAAATCAGTGGCGGTCGGGATGAAGTCTTCGCCGACGCCCTCGATCTTGTAGGTGTGGGCCTCGCTGAGTTCTCCGGTCTCTTTGTAGTGCTTGAGGATCGACCCGACCGGGTCCGCCCCGATCACCTGAACCTTCGGATTCTTCTCCTTCAGGAACTTGCCGGTCCCGCTGATGGTGCCGCCGGTCCCCATTCCGGTCACGAAGTGTGTGATGCGTCCGCCGGTCTGCTCCCACAACTCGGGACCGGTGGACTGGTAGTGCGCCTGGGGGTTCGCGGGGTTGTGATACTGGTTCATCAGGAATGCGCCCGGCCGTTCGGCCGCGATGCGCTTCGCCACCGAGTAGTACGAGTCGGGGTGTTCGGGAGCGACGGCGGTGGGGCTCAGGTGGACCTCGGCGCCGAATGCCTTCAGCAGGTTCACCTTCTCGCTCGACACCTTGTCCGGCATGCAGAACGCGGCGCGATAGCCCTGCACGCACGCCACCATGGCGAGCCCGAGCCCGGTGTTGCCCGAGGTGCACTCGACGATCGTGCCGCCGGGCTTGAGCTTGCCGTCGCGCACCGCCGCCTCGACCATCGCGAGACCGATGCGGTCCTTGACGCTGCCGCCGGGATTGAACGACTCGACCTTCGCGAGCACCGGGCACGCGATGCCCTCGCTGACGCGGCGCAACCGCACCAGCGGCGTGTGTCCGACGGTGTCGAGAATGCTCTCGAAGTACTGGACGCCTTCAAGTCTGGGGCTCACGGCAGGACGGCTCCCTCGCGCGCGCGGCGCGTGAATGCGATGGCCTTCGGCCGGTCGTCGCGATCCCCGCGAGACCGGGACGCACGGTAGGGAGGCGCCCCGGTGGGCGTCAAGAGTGAGTCGGCGAGGAACCCGCGAATCTACTGGCCGCCGTGCGCTGTCCCCATGCGTCCGGCCGGGATCGCTTCCTTCACTTTCTTGTTCTGAATCGTGTGTCCGGTGGTGTTGCCGTGCGCGATCAGAGGGAATTTCTTCTCCCAGTTCCAGGTCGCGTCATTGTCGCCCTGGTGGCACTTCACGCACGTCTCCTCGCCCACCGTGTGCGCGGCAGACGCGAACGCATCGTGCTTGGTGCCCATGCCGTGGCAGTTCTCGCACTGCACATTCGAGAGCCGCGCAGCATCCGATCCGGTCTGGAACCCACCCGGCTGCTGGTAGCCGACCACGTGACACGGAATGCAGTCGGGCGTCGCGTCCTTCTGCTTGGCCACCAGCGTCGACCACGCGACCGAGTGCGAGGTGGTCTGCCACTGCTCGTACTCGGGCTGGTGGCAACGCCCGCACAGCTCGGCACCCACGAAGTGATCGGCGTTCTTCTGCTTGTCCAGCTCGACGGCGGCCGCGCGTTCCTTCTCGTTCTTGCGCAGCTCTTCGTTGAGACCGTCCTCGAACGACTTCACCAGCCGCTGCATCTCGGGATTCTCGCCGACCGTCGGTCCGAGCATGAAGGTCTCGTTGTCGCCGCTGGTGGCCTTGCCGGCCGCGTCGAGGTTGAGAATCGTGCGACTCACATACTGGCCTTGCTCGCCACCGTAGGACGCCACCGTGCTCTTGACCGTGCGCCCCTTGGCGAGCATCGGCACGTTCCGTCCGCACACCACCGCGTCGATCCCCGGCACCGAGGTCACCAGGTCTTCGCTTTCGACCTTTCCGAGCTGCGACAGCAGCACCACGACGGTCGCACCCTTCTTGCGCAGCTCCGGAACCAGCTTGAGCGCGATGGCGTTCGGATCTTCGACCCGCACCGAATCACGCGCCGCGCCGATTTCCGCCGCAGCCGGCATCAGACTGAAGAAGCCGACTTTGACCTTGCCGACGGTCTTGATCAGGTACGGCGCGAACGCGGTCTTGCGGGACCGGCGATCGAACAGGTTCGCCGAGGTGAGCGGCAGCGCGGTGCGCCGCGCTTCGGACTGGAGCAGCGCGTAGCCGAAGCGCAGATCGTTCGGGCTCACGCCCACCGCGTCGAGCTTCATGATCTTCATGGCGTCCATCATGAACCACGCGACCGGCCGATGAAGCTCGTCCTCGGGCACGAAGTTACCGTTGTCGACCGCGAGAGTCAGCGGGCTCTCGATCCGCACGCTGTCGATGAAGCTGGCGCGACGCGACAGTCCGCCCTTCGGAATGCTGCATCCGCACGGACTGGTCTTACCCTTGACGTCGGTGGTCGAAAGGATCACGAGCGCATTCGCAGACGGCTTCGTCGGGCTGCTCGGGGGCGCATCGGCGCCGGCCAGCAGGCCGAGTGCGACGAGTGCCGAGAGCAGGGAGAGCCCCCGTGACAGGGGTCGGTGCATGTTCAGCTCCTCGGGTTGGCGTTCATGACAGACGCGGCGTCCCGGAGACCGGAACGCCGCGTTCGAGAGTCGAAACCATCAGGGTGAAGCCGGGTCGAGCCCGCGCTCAGTGCGAGTGTCCCTCGTGACCGTGCGCCGGAGCCGCGGCGGTGTCTGGAATCACCTCGACCTTCACCTTCTTGTGCTCGATCGTCATGCCGGTGGTGTTGCCGTGGACCACCATCGGCAGCTTCAAATCGTAGTTCCAGGTCGCGTCGTTCTCGCCGTGGTGGCACTTCACGCACGTCGCTTCGCCCACCTGGTGCGGCGGCTGCGCGAACGCCTCGTGGCTGGTCCCCATGCCGTGGCAGTTCTCGCACTGGACGTTCGCCAGCCGCGGCGCATCGGCGCCGGTCTGGAAGCCGCCATTCTGTTTGTAGCCCACGACGTGGCACGTGATGCACTCCGGAGTGGCTTCCTTCTTCTCGTGGACCAGCGTGTTCCACGCCAGTGAATGCGACGTGGTCTTCCACTGGTCGTACTCGTTCTTGTGACACCGCGCGCACAGATCGGCACCGACGAAGTGATCGGCGTTCTTCTCCTGTGCGATCGTGCTCTCGGCGGCCTTTTCCTTCTCGGCCTTTCGCATCTTCTCGTTCTGCCCGTCTTCGAACGCCTTGACCAGGCGCTCGACGTCGGCACGAATGCCGACTTCCGGTCCGAGCATGAACGATTCGTTCTCACCCGACATCACCTTGCCGCCTGCCAGTGTCAGCATGGTGCGGCTCAGGTACTGGCCCTGCTCACCGCCATAGGACGCGACGGTGCTCTTGACCATGCGGCCCTTGGTCAGGACCGGCACGTTGTGCCCGCAGATCACCGCGTCGATTCCCGGCACCGCCGTGACCAGATCTTCACTCTCGACCTTGCCGAGCTGCGACAGCAGCACCACCACCGCCGCGCCCTTCTTGCGCAACTCGGGGACGACGCGGCGAGCCGTCGCGACGGCTTCGTCGATCCGCAAGGAGTCCCGGTTGTTGTTCAGGTCCTGCTTCTCGTTCATGAGGCTGAAGAAGCCGACCTTGACGCTTCCGATCTTTTCGATGATGTACGGCTGGAACGCGGGCTTCTTGGTGCGAACGTCGATCAGGTTCGCGCTCGTCAGCGGCAGCCGCGTTCGCGCCACGTGATACTTGAGATAGCCGTAACCGAAACGCAGCTCGTTCGGGCTGGTGCCGACCGCCTTCACGTCGAGCAGCTTGATGGCGTCCATCAGGAACCACGCCTTGTCCTGCTCCAGCTCGTTCTCGGGAAAGAAATTACCATTGTCGACCAGCGCCACCTGGCCGTACTCCGCCTTCACACTGTCGACGAAACTCGCCCGCCGGGCGAGGCCCCCCTTGGGGGTACTTCAACCACACGGGCTCGTCTTCCCCTTGACGTCGGTCGTCGAGAGGATGACGAGCTTGTCTGGCTGCTTGATCGAGGTCGTCGGAGTGCTCGCCGCCATCAGCGCGAGACACGCGACGAGGGCGAGCAGACCGGCGAACCAAAAGCGCGCGGAGAGAATCTTCATGTCGGGTGTTTGCTCCCTGAGAACAGCGCGAGGGGAAGCGGCGGAAACGAATGAGCGGGGGGATTTTAGGCAGTCCGGTTCGGCACCGTCAAGAATCGGCAGCACCCCCCTTCGGGCTTGACCCATCCATGTCGTCTTCGCCCCAATCGGTGTTCGGGCTGGCGCTCGGCACCCGGGCGCCCCGTCAGGCCGAGATTCGGCGTACCTACCCCGGCTTCCTGAAGCCGCAAGGCCGTGGAAGACCGAATCAGTCGAGACGCTGAGTTCGGCGGAGCAGTTGGACGAACTCGATCGCCGCGAGTCGCGTCACAGCTCGCAAATGATCGAGCCAGTGGCGAAGCGAAAAACGGTTGTTGCGATTCGTCACACACTCACCGATACCGCTCGACAGGCGTGAGCGACAGCCCTAGTTTCGGATCGTCGCGCAATCCCACCCGAGCGCTTTCATGGACTTCGAGACTCTCAGCGAACACGAGTGGTCGTCGGTCGAACGGGTCTACGACCTGCTCGATCAGGGTGAGGTCGAATCCGCGCGACGCGAAATCGATACGCTACTGCTCTCGAGACCCGGTCACGCCGATCTGTGCATGGTGGACGCGGCGGTGCGCATCGAGGAAAGCGACCCGGAGGGGGCGCTCCGCACGCTGGTCGGCGCCGAACGCTCCGCCGACCCCTCCGCGTTCTTCCACCTGCGCGCCGTCGCATCGTACGAACTGGCGCGCTTCGAAGTCGCGAGAGAGGACGCGTTGCGCGCGATCGCGATCCAGCCCGGGCTCGCCGAGTCGCACGACCTGCTGTCTCGCATCGCCGATCACGTCGGCAATCCCGACGAAGCGCACGAGTACGCCGAGAATGCCGCCGCACTCGATGCCGAGGCGTTCCCCCTGCCGCTCGAAGTCGCCGACGCACGCTTCGATGAACTCGTCGAGGCGTGCGTGAAGGAACTCCCGGAACGCGTGAGACGCGAGCTCGACCACGTTCCGGTGCTGGTGGAGCCGCTGCCGAGCCGCGAGATCCTCACCGCCGAGTCGCCAACGCTCGCACCCGACATTCTGGGACTGTTTGTGGGACGCCATCTGCTCGATCGATCGGGCGCGGATCCACCCGGAACGCCGGGCACCATTCATCTATTCCGCAAGAACCTGCTCCGCTCGTGTCGTGACGAGGAAGAACTGGCGCGCGAGATCCGCGTGACGGTGCAGCACGAGGTCGGCCACCTGCTCGGCCTCGACGAGGACGACCTCGAGGAGTGGGGACTGGCGTAGGCCGCTCAGCGGCTGACGATGACGCCCTTCCACATGTCCATGCCGCACGCGAAACGCACCGAGTCCGCTCGATCGGCGGCGAGTTCCACGCGGACTTCCTGATCGAGCGGCAGCGTGTGCGTTCCGACCACGCCGCCGAACACCGCCTCGGTCGCGCAGGTCTCGTTGGTGGTGCGCTTGAACACGATGGTCGCCGGCTGCCCCTTCGCCACTGCGATCTCGGCGGGCTCGAAGCCCTGCGAGGTCGCGAGCACCGTCACTTCGGTCGGCGCGGGGGTCGTCGCATCGGTCGCGGTCGTCGCCTGCGATTCGGTGGAAGCGCCCGTCGACTGAGAGGACGGCGAGGCGCATCCGGCGGCCAGCAGCATCGTCACGAGTCCCACCACCCGAAGCTCCGCACACATCATGACTTCCTCCGATCGGCATCCTTGAAGGTGACCTTCCGAACCACCAGCGCGTGGTCCGCACCGTGAACGTATAGCACGCCCTGCACCTGGACCGGGCGACCGATGAACGGAATCCACTCGTCGTCGGGGTCCTTTCCGTGCGTCACCGCGATCAGCGGGTAGGTCCGTCCGCTGGATTTCTCGAGGAACATCAGCGTCTGCCCGCCGCGCGCGCACATCGTGGCGCAACCGATGTGCGCTTCGCCCTCGCCCCCGTGCGTGAACCAGCACTGCGGATCGATCAGTTCGCCCGTCATCGAGACGATCTGCGGTTTCGTGCGCGCATCGGGGCGCGCCGGCGCCAGCGTGGTGGACGCAAGGCCCTGCACCGCGCCGATGCCATCGAGCGCAGCTTCGAATGCCGCAAAGTGAGTGCGGGTGCGGCCGAGGTCGCCCGCGTCGCCCGCCACGTCGAGCTGGATCGCGAGCTGCTTCACCGTCTCGGAGATGGTGTCGAGCCGCTTCGCCGCGGCCGCATCGAGTCCCTGTGCGCGTTCGTGCAGCGCAACCACCAGGTCGCGCACGTCGAACGCATGCTGGTGCACTTCGTCGAGCCGGCCGGCCTCGATCGCGGAGGCCAGCGTCTTCCGCACTTGGCCGAGCTGTTCGAGGATCGCCGCGGGGGTCGTC
The DNA here is from genome assembly GCA_013140805.1 of Candidatus Eisenbacteria bacterium. Classification (NCBI taxonomy): domain Bacteria; phylum Candidatus Eiseniibacteriota; species Candidatus Eiseniibacteriota bacterium. The sequence goes on along the minus strand of JABFRW010000014.1, from coordinate 26,354 downwards.
GCCGGCTCGATGCCCTCCCCGACCGCCGCGTGCCCCTCCGGACGCGCGGTCACGGCGCTCGGCGTCGCGGTATCGCCGCCACTCGACGCGTGATGCTCGGCGCTCGAAGGCGGCGCACCCGTGGTGGACTTGGGACTCGAACCACCGCCGCACGAGGCGGCGAGCAGCGCGACGATCGAGGCGAACACCGCGATCGAGGTCGAGAAGAAGGCGGAACCGTCTTTCATTCGATGTCTCCCTTTTTGAAAGCGCGTTCGCCGGCCGGCTTGGTGCCGAGCTTGCGATGACGTGCGAGGTGAGCGACGGCCGCGGCTCGGCCGAAACGCAGGAAAGCAACCGGTGTGACCACCATGTCAAGCAGCGTCGAGCTGACGAGACCGCCGAGGATCACGACCGCGACCGGATGCAGGATCTCCTTGCCCGGCGCGTGCGCATCGAGCGCCAGCGGCACCAGCGCGAGTCCCGCTGCAAGCGCGGTCATCAGCACCGGCACCAGTCGCTCGGTCGAGCCGCGCACCACCATTTCGACGCCGAACGACTCGCCTTCCTCGGTCATGAGATGCAGGTAGTGCGTGATCATGAGAATCGTGTTGCGTGCGGCGATGCCGGTCAGCGTGATGAAGCCGACCAGGGTCGCGACCGACAGTGTGCCGCCGCTGCTCCACACCGCCACCACCGCTCCGATCAGCGCGAGAGGCAGGTTGAGGAGCACCTGGGAGGCCAGCACCCACGAGCGAAAGTGCATGACGAGCAGCACCAGCATGGCCGAGAATGCCAGCAGACCGAGCCACGCGATGCGCTGACCGGCGGTGCGCTGGCTCTCGAACTGTCCGGCGTAGACCAGTTCGTAGGCGGGCGGCAGAATCACGCGCCGACCGACCTCGCGCTGAATCTGCTCGACGGTGCGGACCAGATCGCGTCCCGCCACATTGCATGAAATCACGATTCGGCGGCGACCGTCCTCGTGCAGGATCTGGTTCGGCCCCGGCACGATCTCGATGCGCGCGAGCTCGCCGAGCGGCACGCGTGCGCCGTCCGGAGTCTCGACGCGAATCGAGCGCACCGCGTCGGGATCTCCGCCGCTCGGATTCTCGAGTCTCACCCACACCGCGGTCGCACGCGGGCCCTCGACGAGCTGCGAGACCGCTCTCCCGTGGAGTGCCGTCTCGAGCCACTCGGTCGCCCGTTCAGGACGCAGGCCGTAGCGACCGATCGCTTCTCGATCGAGCGTGAGGCGGAGCTGCGGGATCTCCACTTGCGCCTCGAGCTGCAGATCCACCACGCCGGGAACGTCCTGCATCACGCTCTGGATCTGGGCACCCGTCGCTCGCAACACATCGAGGTCGTCGCCGAACAGCTTGACCGCGACCTGAGCGCGCACCCCGGAGAGCAGGTGCTCGAGTCGATGCGCGATCGGTTGACCGATGCTCACACGCACCCCGGGAATCGTGGCGAGCCGTGCGCGCAGGTCCGCAAAGATCTCGGCACGGGTGCGCTTCGAGGCTCGGAAGTCGACATCGATCTCGGTGTAGTGCACACCCTCGGCGTGCTCGTCGGTCTCGGCGCGTCCGGTGCGTCGGCCGGTCGAAACGACTGCGGGGGCGGCGAGCAGCAGCCGCTCCGCCAACGCGCCGATTCGACTGGATTCGGTCAGTGAGGTTCCGGGCGGCGCGATCAGGTTGAGGGTCGCGGTCCCTTCGTTGAACGGCGGCAGGAATTCGCGACCCAGCCACGGCACCGCCGCAACGGCTGCGAGCACCAGCCCGGTCGCGATCCCGAGCACCCAGCCCGGCCGCGGCAGCGCCCAGCCGAGTACACGTCGATCGAGGCCCTTCAGCACTCGCACGATCGAGGTGTCGTGGGAGCGCTCGCGAGTGATCGAGCCCGGCAGCCACCACGAACACAGCACCGGCGTGACCGTGAGCGAGACCACGAACGAGGCGAGGATGGCCACGATGTATGCGAATCCGAGCGGCTGGAACAGCCGTCCCTCGACTCCACCGAGCGACAGGAGTGGCAGGAACACCAGCACCACCAGCGCGGTGGCGTAGACGATCGAATTTCGCACCTCGCATGACGCCCGATACACGACCTGGAGCGTCGGAAGCGGCTGTGCGAGTCGCGCGTTCTCGCGCAATCGCCGATGCACGTTCTCGACATCGACGATCGCGTCGTCGACCAGTTCCCCGATCGCGATCGCGATGCCGCCGAGCGTCATGGTGTTGATCGAGACGCCGAACGCCCGCAGCACCAGCGCCGCCACCACCAGCGAGAGCGGAATCGCGGTCAGCGTGATGGCGGTCGTGCGAGCGCTCCACAGAAACAGGAACAACACCACGATCACGAGCAGCGCTCCGTCGCGCAGCGCGTGTTCCACGTTGTGGATCGCGGCCTCGATGAAGCGCGCCTGTTCGAAGACCGGCGTCAACACCACGCCGCCAGGCAGGGTGGCACGTAGTTCGTCGAATGCACGGTGCAGCGCACGCGTGACCTCGAGCGTACTGGCACCCGGCTGCTTCTGGATCGCCAGGATCACGGCCGGCCGGCCGTTCACCCCCGCGTCGCCGCGCGGCACCAGTCGCCCCTCGCGCACTTCCGCGACGTCGCGCACCCGCACCGGGACTCGCTCGCGCAATACCACGACGGTGCCGCCCAGCTCGGCAGGATTCGAGAGCCGCGCCACGTTGCGCACCAGCAGCTCGCGACCCTGCGACTCGGCATAGCCGCCGCTGCTGACCGCGTCGGACGCCGAGACCGCCTCCTCGACCTGATCGAGCGTGACGTCGAGAGCCGCGAGCCGGGACGGGTCGGCGATCACTTCGATCCTTCGCACCCCACCGCCGATCGGGATCACCTGAGCGATCCCGGGAATGGTGAGCAGGCGTGGGCGGATGACCCAGTCGGCGAGTGTTCGCAACTCGACCGGGGTGAGAGTCGAGGAGTCCGCCTCGACACCCAGCAACATGATCTCGCCCATGATCGAAGTGACGGGGCCGAGCGTCGGCATGACGCCCTCGGGCAACCCGGCGCGTGCGAGTTGGAGGCGCTCGGCGACTTGCTGGCGGACGCGCAGCAAGTCGGCGCCCCAGTCGAACTCGACGGTCGAGACCGCGAGACCGATGCCGGCGGTCGAGCGCACGTGTCGAACACCTGGGAGTCCGAGCAGCGCGGTCTCGAGCGGTCGCAGGACCTGCGGCTCGACCTCCTCGGGCGCGAGTCCCGGAGCCTCGGTGAGGATCGTCACGGTGGGGCGATTGAGATCGGGGAACACGTCGACCGGCAGCGCACGAATGGCCGCGATGCCGGTGCCGAGCAGCACGAGGGCCGCCGCCACCACGAACCAGCGATGGCGGAGCGACGCTGCAATCAGGCGGTCGAAGAAGTGCATGCTTAGTGCTCCAGCGCCACGACCGGCGAAGCCGCCAGCGCGGCGACGCCGCTGATCGCAACCCGGTCGCCCGGAAGCAGGGAGCCTCGCACCGCGACCTGGTCGCCGAGTCGCGAGACTACCGAGACCTCGCGGGCCGCAAAGCGTTCGGGTGCGGTGTGCACGAATACGTAGGTGCGGCCCTGCCGTTCGTGAAGCGCCTCGCGCGGCAGCGTGGCGAGCGACTGCGGCTCGCCATACTCGATCGCCACCTCGGCAACCGCCCCGACCCGCAGCGCGCCGCCGGGATTCGGTACCTCGAACCACGCCTCGACCGCACCCGGAACTTCGCCTTCGGTGGCGCCGATCGCAACGCGCCGGCCCTCGAACACCCGCTCAGGCGCCGATCCCGAGGTGACGTGAGCCCGCGTCGAACGCGCGACGTGCGCGAGGTCGGCCTGGAAGATGTCGGCATGCACCCAGACCACCGCGGGATCCAGCAGTGCGAGCAGCTTCTGCCCCGGCTGAACGGCCTGCCCGTGCACGACGAACACCTCGGTCACCACCCCGCCGATCGCGGCACGCAACGGGAGGGCATCGACCACCAATAGTTCGCCGATGCGTTCGCCGGCACGCAGCCGCTGACCGATCACCGGTGTGCGACCACCGTCGAACTGCACGCGGCCGCCCTGCGGTGCGGTCATTTCGAGCGCCGCACCTCCGCGCGGTGCCACCCGACCCAGCACGGAGATCTGCGGCCGCACCGGCGCGAAACGCACCGGTCGCGTGCGAACGCCGATCAGGAACTGCGACGGCTTCGGCAGCTGCACGACCGCGCCGGGCCCGAGCGGGGCGCCCGGCGCCAGCGTCGTCGCATCGTCGTGACCCTCGTGCGCGTGCGCTTCACCCGCCGCCCACGGTCCGGGCGGCAGTTGCGCGAGCAGCCCGATGGCGAGCAGCGCCGGTGCCGATCGGCGGCGCGCGAGCCACCCGACCATCAGCGCGATCGGAATCACCGCGAGCCACCATGCCCATCGCGAGGCGCGGGACTCGGTGGAAGCCGACGCAGCGGCCGGGTCGGCTGTCGCAGCGGCGACCTCGAGACCCGCGAGCGCGAACTCGCCCCGCCGGCCGCGCGCCTCGAGCGTGACGAACACCACGTAGGCACCGGTGTCCGCGGCCGGCCATGGCGCCGAATACGTCCCGGGGCTCGGCGTGGCCTCGGCCTGCCCCGACCACAGCGGCCCATCGCCACCGCGCGCGCGGTAGGCGACCTCGAGTCGCGCGCCCGGCAACGGTTCGTTGGTCGCGAAATCGCTCAGGTAGAAATCGAGTCGGCTGATCTTGCCGGGCCGCAACGGATCATTCGCGATCACCAGCTCGAACTGCTCCGAGACCGCGTTCAGCGTGTGACGGTTCACGGGAGTCCCCGGCGCCGGCGCGTGCTCGGGGGCGGCAGCGGATGGGGTTGCGAGCGTCGTGGCAAGCAGCGCGGCGCCGATCACGGCGCGCATCAAGGCAAGGTTCATCGCGTCGCTCCCGAGGCGATCGCCTCGAATGAGAGCCCGAGTGCTCGTTCGAGTGCGGCACGCGCCTCCCAGTAAGTGAGTTCCGATTCGAGTCCCTCGAGTCGCGACTCGGTGAGACGGTCCTTTTCGGCGAGGTAGGCGTCGAGACCGATGCGGCCATCGCGATAGGCCTCGCGCACCCGCACCAGGTCGGCGTCGATCTGGCTTGCGCGCGACGCATCACGCGTGTGTTGCGACCACGCCAGTCGCAGCCGCCGATGCGCTCGGCGCGCTTCGGTCGCCGCCGCGAGCGCCACGACCCGCTCATCTTGAACGGCGAGTCCGGTCTCGGAGCGCGCCTGCTCGACGGCCATGCGATCGATCGTGCCCCACGGCAACGGCACTCCGACGCGCGCACGGAATCCCAGCTCACGTGTGCCGCCGTCGTCCGCCGTCGCGGTCTCGGACGGCCGGCGTTCGAGAAACGCGCCGATCGCCACGTGCGCATCCCCGTGCTGCTCGCGTGCGAGCAGTCGCTCGGCCGCTTCGCGCTCGCGGATCCGAGCGCGAGCCTGCAGCACCGCAGGGGCGTCCTCGCGGCCGCGCGCCGCGATCGTGTCCTCCGCAATCGTGAGCGACTCGGGCTCGACGGCTTCGGAGGCCAACACGATCGCGCCGGCATCGGCACCGAGCCAGCCGATCCGTTCGACGAGGGCTTCCTCGAGTGCGATCGCGTGGGTCGCCCGGCGACGCTCGACGCGCAGCTGATCCAGCTCGACCAGTCGCGCGGTGAGCGGCGTGATCAGTTCGTCGCGCACGCGCGCACGCGCAGCCGCGGTCACCTCGGCATCGAGCGCCACCAGTCGGTCGAACACCTGACGGCCGCGCTCGAGCACGCGAACGCGCTCCAGCGTGGCCCGCACTTCGATCGTCAGCGCTCGCGCAAGGCTTGCACTCTCGGCGCGAGCCGATTCGTAGCGCGCGAGCGCCACGCCGCGCCGTCCGTCCGCAACATTGGCGAGCGGGATCCCGCGCGACAGCTCGAGCGTGGAGCGCGCGTCGTCCGATCTGGCAGAGCCGCCGAGCTGCTCGTGCTCGAGTTCGAGCATCGTCGGTCGAGCGCCGGGTCCCGACACGATCCAGGCGGCACGGGCTCCGGCAACCGCGGCCCGTGCTCGCACCATGGCCGGATGCCGTTCGAGCGCGAGAGCGATCGCGCGGTCACGCGTGAGGGTGTCGGTTGGGGTCGCCGCCCGCGCTCTGCAGGCCAATGCGGCGAAGACACACGTTGTCACCGCGCTGACGAGCATGACTCGCGCGCACGCTGCAATCGCGGCCTTTAGAGTCGCAAGTCGTGCGGCCGAGCCGTCGTTCGTTCGAACCGATGAAGCGATGGGCCACGGGGCCATCCGCTGTCCACCTCCCGGAGCGCAATCGCGCTCCGAACAGAGCCAGTCAGGAACCGTACTTCGATCAGAAAGTGCGATTCGGTGGCGTCGGAGAGGTCAGACCTGCGGCGGGCCGCGAAGCGAGCGAGCGCGGAGGAACTGCGGTTCGCGCGCGGGGGGATCGGAGAACTGCTCGACCCAACCCGAGTGACCAGGCTCGAGGACGAAAGCCGCATCGGCCGCGAGGAGTCCGAGGACTCCGAGGACTCCCGCGATCGAACCGGATTCCACGCCTGCAACTGGCGAGAGGGCGGCGGGCGGTGCGTCGATGCATGGGCAACAGTTCGCACCACGCGGCGACCGCGAATCAGACTTCGGCGCCTCAGGTGCCGCACTCGCGCTGCCTCGCGCACGGCAGCAGGCATGCGTCATCGCGGCATCGCTCGTGGCGCCGGTTGAAATCCCCGGCCGGGCGCTCGCGTCCGCTCGCGCCATCGGAACTCCCATCCATATGCAATGGGAGAGCTCGAAGACCAGCGTCAGTACCAGCGCGACCGACAGGGTCGGACGGCACATCGCGCGCAGCGTGGAATTCATCAAGGTCGAGTTCATGAGAGTGGGCCGGCAGCGAGCATGCGCATCCACTCGTCAGCGGGTCAAGACGAATATCGGCCGAAGTGACACATCGATTCATGCATCGCATCGTCCGAGGGCGTGAACTTTGCAGTTCATGGACCGCAAGCGTCCGTGCCGCGCGATTTCGGAACCACCCACGGCGATCCGCAGCACTCATTGGATTGCAATCGACGGTGGCGCAACGTAGGCTCGTTGCATGCTTCGCCGCATCCTGGTGATCGCGTTTCTGAGTCTTGGAATCCTCGCGATTCCTTCGCTGTGCCGGGCGGGGGTCCTCGACCACGCCTGCTCGTGCGGGGATGCCAGCAGCTGCGCGCACGAAGCCGACTGCGGGTCGGACCCCTGCTCAACCGCGAAGTCGGCGACCTCGGCCGTGACGCCAGTGCAGATTCTCGCGAGCCCCGCACTGCTCGTCGCTTTCGCCGCCGAATTGCATTGCCAGACGCTGGCCCCGATGGAGTCGTGGGCGCAATCGTCCGAACTGCGCCCTGACGTCCCCGCCTGTCTGCGCCCCGGAGCACGCCCGCTCCTGATCTGAGGCTGGCCCACCGCACCGACTCACCGTCAGGTGCCGCCACTCCGATCCCCCGCGAGGTACGGCTGGTCCACGCCGCAACCGCGCCCATTCACTCACCGGGAACGAGCCATGAAGCGATCCGCTTTCCTCTTCACGCTGTGCCTGCTCGCGATTGCGCGCCCACATCCCGCTCGAGCGGCCGATGGAGCGCCGGCCGGTGTCGTCGTTCCAGTCGTTCTCAGTCTGAGTGACGCACTGCAACTCGCGCTCACTTCGAATCCCAGACTTCAAGCGCTGGGCTGGGAGGTTCGAATCGCCGAGGGGCGTGCCTTGCAAGCCGGTGCGCGCCCCAATCCTGTGATCTCAGCCGAGCTCGAGAATGCGGGGGGAACCGAACCCGGGCTCTCGAATTCCGAGACGACACTTTCGATCGGACAGCTGCTCGAACTCGGCGGAAAGCGCTCGGCCCGTCTTGGCGTCGCACGCGCGGACCAATCGGTCCTCGCTCTCGACGTTCGGGGCGAACGGTTCGCCCTGATGGGCGAAGTGACGAGGCGCTACATTGAGTCGCTCGCGGTCGATCAGTCGTTGGCACTCACCGAGGAGGAGGTGCGGTCAGCCGAGGAGGCCTCCTCGACGACCGCACAACGCGTCACCGCGGGTGCGGCCCACCCGGTCGAACGTCGACGCGCCGACGTCGAGCTGACGAATCTCAAGTTGGATCGGACGATTCTCCAATCCGACGCCCTGCTCGCGCGCTCGAGACTCTCCTTGCTGTGGGGCGAACCGCAGCCCCGCTTCGAGCGACTGTCGGGGACTCTCGGCAGCCTGCCGGCGCTTCCGAACCTGGACTCGCTGTCGCTTCGAGCAGAGTCCTCCCCGGTGCTCGCGCGCTGGCGCGCCGAGCAAGCCGCACGGCAAATGCGGCTCGAGCTCGAGCGCTCTCGCCGGATTCCGGACCTCACGGCACAGGCAGGCATTCGACAACTCTCCGAGTCCGACGGGCACACCTTCGTCGCCGGAATCTCGCTTCCCGTTCCGCTCTTCGATCGCAATCGTGGAGCGATCGAACAGGCCTCCGCCGCGCTGTCACAGGCGCCGAGCGCGGAGGCTCAAGCCCGACTCGACGTGAGGCAGTCGCTGGCCGAGGGGCACGCCTCGCTTCGGCGTTCGGCGGTCAAGCTCGAGACCCTGCGCCGCGACGTGCTTCCGGAAGCCCAGCGCGCGTACGAGGAGATGCGGGTCGGATTCGAACGCGGGCGGTTTGCCTATCTCGACCTGCTCGACGCTCGACGCACCTGGCTCCGGGCAAAGCGCGAAGAACTTCAGACACTTCTCGTGGCGCATCTGGCGGTCGCGGATCTCGAACGACTCCTGGGTGGCCCACTCGATGCGAATTCCAATCCAGAAAGAGGACTCGACCGATGAGTCGTGCCGCAACGATCAGGATCATCGGGCTGCTGGCGCTCGTGTTCCTCGCTGCTTCCTGCTCCAAGCCATCGCAGGCGCCAGAATCGAAAGGCGCCGAGAGCGCCGCGAGTGAGAAGGGAGACGCTCACGAACACGCCGAGGATCCCGGTCACACGGAACCGGAGCACTCCGAGGCAGCGCACTCTGAAGGCGGGCACTCCGAGGCAGGGCACCCCGAGGCAGGGCACTCCGAGGCAGGGCACTCCGAGGCGGAGCCCGAGGAAGGACACGTCAAACTGTCTCGCGAGTCACAGATTGCCTCCGGCATCGAGGTGCAAGTCGCCGGCGCTCGCCGCCTGCGCGTCACGCTCGATCTTCCGGGTGAAGTCGTTCCGAATGCGGATCGACTGGCGCACATCGTTCCGCGCTTCCCCGGCATCGTCCGTGAGGTTAAGAAGGGACTCGGACAGCAGGTTCATGCGGGCGAAGAGCTGGCGGTGATCGAAGGCAACCAGAGCCTTTCGACCTACGTCGTGAACTCGCTCATCTCCGGAACCGTGATCGAGAAGCATGTGACGCTCGGCGAGTTCGTGCGGGACGATCAGGACATCTACGTCGTCGCCGATCTGTCCTCCGTGTGGGTCAACGTCGCCGTCTATGCCCGCGATGTCGCGCAAGTCCGTCGCGGTCAGACCGTGTTCGTCGAGTCCGTCGGAGTCGGACCCTCCACTCGAGGCGTGATCGACTACGTGGGAGCGGTCGTCGGTGAAGCCACCCGAGCCGCAACGGCCCGCGTCGCCATTCCCAATCGGGAACTGAGGTGGCGCCCCGGAATGTTCGTCACCGCACGAGTCGTGGTGAACGAGCGAGAGGTTTCCGTGGCGGTGCCGGACGGATCCGTGCAGCGGGTGGAAGAGCGGGACTGCGTCTTCATCGCGGATGCCGACGGCTTCGAGGCGCGCGCGGTCAAGCTGGGACGCACCGACGGAGAGTGGATCGAGATCCTGTCGGGACTGAAGTCCGGCGAGCGGTACGTCTCGCGCGCGAGCTTCGTTCTCAAATCCGAACTTCAGAAGTCCGAAGCCGGCCACGGGCATTGAAAGGAAGCCAACCGCATGGAACGCATCATTTCATTCTCGATTCGACAGCGCTGGCTCGTTCTGCTCGCGACCCTCGGGATGGCTGCGCTGGGGCTCTACAGTTTCGGCCACCTGCCCATCGACGCGGTGCCGGACATCACCAACGTTCAGGTGCAGATCAACACTCCGGTCGAGGCGTTGTCGCCGCTCGAGGTCGAGAAACGCATCACCTTCCCGATCGAGTGGGCGATGGGCGGAATCCCGGGCGTCGAGCAGGTGCGGTCGCTGTCGCGATACGGGCTCTCGCAGCTCACGGTCATCTTCAAAGACGGGACCGACATCTACTTCGCTCGCCAGCTCGTGAATCAGCGACTGCAGGAGGCGAGAGAGAGTCTGCCGAGCGGGGTCGAGCCTACGATGGGACCCATTTCGAGTGGCCTCGGTGAAATCTTCATGTGGACGGTCGAGGCCGAGACATCCGCGAGAAGGCCGGACGGTCGCCGCTACACGTTGACCGATCTTCGGACCATTCAGGACTGGTTCGTCCGGCCGCAGGTGAGAACCGTCCCCGGGGTGACCGAGGTCAACTCGATCGGTGGCTTCGAGAAGCAGTTCCACGTCACGCCGGACCCGGCGAAACTCCTCGCCCATGGACTGTCCTTTCGCGACGTATTCGAGGCGCTCGCTCGCAACAATTCGAACGCGGGCGCCGGCTACATCGAGCATGGCGACGAGCAATACCTGATTCGTTCCACCGGACTCGTTCAGACGCTTGCGGACATCGAGAACGTCGTGTTGCGTACTTCCGATGGAACACCTGTGCGAGTGCGTGACGTTGCGACCGTGGAGATCGGTCAGGAGCTGCGTACCGGTGCGGCGACCGACCGCGGCGAGGAAGCGGTGCTCGGCACCGCCATCATGCTGATCGGCGAAAACAGCCGGACGGTCTCGAAGCGCGTCGCCGAGAAGATGGAAGACGTCAACCGCTCGCTGCCTGACGGACTCCGCACCCGCACGCTCTACGACCGCACCTATCTGGTCGAAGCAACGCTCCGGACGGTCCGCAACAATCTCTTCGAGGGCGCGCTGCTGGTCGTCGTGGTGCTGTTCCTGCTGCTGGGCAATCTTCGCGCTGCGCTGATCGTGGCGATGGCGATTCCGTTCTCGATGCTGTTCGCCATCACCGGCATGGTTCAGAGAAACATCAGTGGCAACCTCATGAGTCTCGGAGCCATCGACTTCGGCATCATCGTCGACGGCGCGGTCGTCATGGTCGAGAACATCGTTCGACGATTCGCGCATCGACAGCGCGACCTGGGCCGACTCCTCTCCCATCGCGAGCGACTGGAGGAAGCGTTTCTGAGTTCCCGGGAGGTCGCCCGGCCGACGCTGTTCGGAGTCGCCATCATCATGATCGTCTACTTGCCGATCCTCACCCTGTCGGGAATCGAAGGCAGAATGTTCAAGCCGATGGCGTCCGTCGTGCTCCTGGCGCTCGCCGGAGCGCTGATCCTCACGTTCACGTTCGTGCCGGCGGCGGTTGCCGTCTTCCTGCGCGGCCGCGTCGCCGAGGACGAGAACTTCCTGCTTCGATTCGCGCGCCGCGCCTACGAGCCTGCGCTCGAGTGGGCGCTACGCCGCCGCGGACTGATCCTCGGCGCGGCGGCGGTACTCGTCGTCGCATGCGGATTCCTGGCCTCACGCATGGGCAGCGAATTCGTTCCGAAGCTCGGAGAAGGAGCGCTCGCGATTCAGCCCGCGCGCATTCCTTCCATCAGCCTCAGGGCGAGCGTCGCCATGCAGAAGCAGGTCGAAACTCTCATTCGGCGCGAGTTTCCGGACGAGGTGTCGGACATCTTCGCTCGTACCGGGACGGCCGAAATCGCGACCGATCCGATGGGTCCGAACGTTTCGGACACCTACGTGATGCTGACCCCTCGATCGAAGTGGAAGAAGGCTCGAACGCAGGAGGAACTCGCCGAGGCGATCGAAGAGAAGGTCAAACTCCTCGCGGGGCAGAACTTCGAGATCAGCCAGCCGATCGAGCTACGGTTCAACGAACTCATCGCAGGCGTGCGCAGCGATCTGGCGGTGAAGGTCTTCGGCGACGATCTCGCGACCATGACCGTGGCGGCCAATCGCATCTCGCGAATTCTGTCCTCGATTCGGGGCGCCGCTGACGTCAAGGTCGAGCAGACGGCCGGACTACCGGTGCTGACCGTCGACGTGGACCGCGAAGCGATTGCGCGCTACGGCCTCAGCGTCGCAGACGTGCAGGAACTGGTTTCGACGGCGACCGGCGGAAGCACGGTCGGCGAGGTGCTCGAGGGCGATCAGCGATTCGATCTGGTGGTTCGCCTGCCGGAGCACATCCGACGTGACCTGCACGCGATCGAGAGCCTTCCGGTTCCGATTCCAGCCTCCGAGCCGCAGCCCCAGGCACTCGCGCTCGCTTCCTCGAGTCACTCGGAGGCCCATCGGGCACACGTCCCCCTCGGGGCCGTCGCCCGGATCTCTCTGCTGGAAGGTCCCAACCAGGTGAGCCGCGAGGACGGCAAGCGACGCGTTGTCGTGCAGGCGAACGTGCGCGGCCGCGACCTCGGCACTTTCGTCGCGGAAGCTCAGCGACGCGTTCAGCAGGAGGTGCAACTCCCACCCGGCTACTGGATTCGGTGGGGCGGCCAGTTCGAGAATCTGGCGGCCGCCCGGAACCGGCTCGCCGTGGTCGTGCCGCTGGCACTCTTTCTGATCCTCGTGCTGCTGTTCATGACCTTCGGCTCGATTCCGCAGACTCTGCTCGTGTTCACCGGCGTGCCGCTCGCACTCACCGGAGGAATCATCGCCCTCGCCATCCGCGGCCTGCCGCTTTCCATTTCGGCCGGCGTCGGATTCATCGCGCTCTCGGGGGTCGCGGTCTTGAACGGCCTCGTGATCGTCAGTTTCATCAACGCACTGCGCGATCGCGGAGTACCACTCGATCAGGCGATTCGAGAAGGATCGGTGACCCGACTCCGGCCCGTGTTGATGACCGCCCTCGTTGCGAGCCTCGGCTTCGTCCCGATGGCTCTCGCCCACGGCACCGGCGCCGAAGTGCAGCGACCGCTCGCGACCGTCGTGATCGGCGGGATCATCTCATCCACCCTGCTCACTCTGATCGTCATCCCCGTCCTCTATCGCCTGCTCGCTTCGCGAGCGAAGGCGGCCGGAACCGATCACGAGGCGACAGCACCTGCGGGAGAGTCGGCATGAAGGAGACCGAAGCGATCGTTCAACCCTTCATGATGCCGGTGGTCCTCGGTCATTCGCACGACTCCCGGCCGGGGCGGACACGGCGACTCATGCGTCTGCTCCACTTCGCGCATCGAATCCGCGCAGGCGGAGTGCGTTGCCGATCACCGAGACCGAGCTGAAGCTCATGGCCGCGGCCGCGATCGCCGGGCTCAGGAGCAGACCGATGGCGGGATAGAGCAAGCCCGCGGCCACCGGCACTCCGAGTGCGTTGTAGAGGAACGCGAACCACAGATTCTGACGAATGTTGCGCATCGTGGCTTCACTCAAGCGCCGGGCGCGCACGATGCCACGCAGGTCGCCCTGGACGAGCGTCACGCCCGCACTTTCCATGGCGACGTCCGTGCCGCTGCCCATCGCGATCCCCACCTGTGCCTGAGCGAGAGCGGGCGCGTCGTTGACGCCATCGCCCGCCATGGCGACGACACGCCCCTCGGACTGAAGTCGCTGGATCACCGCGACCTTCTGCTCCGGCAGCACCCCGGCAATGACCTGGTCGATCCCGAGTTGCTTCCCGACCGCCTCGGCGGTGGTGCGACTATCCCCCGTCAGCATGATCACCCGCACGCCCACCGCGTGCAGGGCCTCGATCGCCTGTGGAGTCGTCGGCTTGATCGGATCCCCGATTCCGAGCCACCCGACCACGGCATCGTCGACGACGAGGAACACCACGGTCTGTCCCTCGCGCCGAAGCGCCTCGCCCTGCTCCTCGAGCGACGGAGACGCGAGCCCCTGTTCCTTCAAGAGCGCGGCGTTCCCCAGCGCGACCCGTCGGCCGCCGACCACGCCGGTCACGCCACGACCGGTGTGAGAGGCGAAGCCGTCGATCCGTTCCAGTGCCACGCCGCGTTGCTTCGCGGCGCCGAGAATCGCAGCGGCCAGCGGGTGCTCGCTGCCCTGCTCGAGGCTGGCCGCGAGCTGCAGCAGCTCGTCCTCGCGCTGTCCGATCGCCGGCACGACCTGGAGCACGCTCGGCTTGCCTTCGGTCAGCGTGCCGGTCTTGTCGACGACGAGCGTGTCCACCGCTCGCAACAGCTCGATCGCCTCGGCGTTGCGAAACAGCACTCCCATGCTGGCGCCCTTGCCGGTCGCCACCATGATCGACATGGGGGTGGCGAGACCGAGCGCACATGGGCACGCGATGATGAGCACGGCGACGGCATTGACGATCGCGTACGCCATCCGCGGCTCGGGGCCCACCAGCGCCCACGTGGTGAAGCTGCCGATCGCGACCAGCACCACGGACGGTACGAACCACGCGGAAACGCGATCGGCGAGCCGCTGGATCGGCGCGCGGCTGCGCTGTGCCTGCGCCACCATCTGCACGATGCGCGACAACAGCGTGTCGGCCCCGACCTTCTCGGCGCGCATCACGAGAGATCCCGTGCCGTTGACCGTGCCGCCGATGATGAGCGCTCCCACCTGCTTCTCCACTGGAATCGGTTCACCGGACACCAGTGACTCGTCGACCGAGCTGTGCCCCTCGACCACGATGCCGTCGACGGGAACCTTCTCGCCCGGCCGCACTCGCAACCGATCTCCCACCTGAACGTGCTCGAGTGGAACGTCGTGCTCGGTGCCGTCGGCCCCGATGCGGCGAGCGGTGGTGGGCGCGAGACCGAGCAACGCGCGAATCGCGGCGCCGGTGTGGCCGCGTGCCCGCAGTTCCATGACCTGGCCGAGCAGCACGAGTGTGACGATGACGGCAGCGGCCTCGAAATACGTACCGACTCGTCCGAAATCATCGCGAAACGAGGTCGGAAAGGCATGCGGCGCCAATACGGCGATGACGCTGTAGACGAACGCCACGCCGACGCCGAGAGCGATGAGCGTGAACATGTTCGGACTGCGGTTCGTGATCGACTGCCAGCCGCGCACGAAGAACGGCCAGCCGCCCCACGCGACGACCGGCGTGGCGAGTGCGAGTTCGAACCAGCCCATCGCGACCGGTGGCATCAGGCGATGAAGCGGTTCGCCGGGCAACAGCGCGCCGACCATCAGGGCGAGCAGCGGCGCGGTGACGAGTGCGCACCATTTGAAGCGGCGGCTCATGTCATTCAGCTCGGCGTTCTCGGGCTCCTCGAGCGTGACCTCGGCCGGTTCGAGCGCCATGCCACAGATCGGGCACGAGCCCGAGGCGGCACGAACGACCTCGGGATGCATCGGACAGGTCCAGGTCGACACCGCGGTCGCGGAGTCCGTGGAGCCAGGATGAGACTGCGGCCGAATCGCGACCTGAGTGAGCGGAAGTACCGCTGCGGATTCGACCAGCGCGCTCGCAATTTGGCGGGCCGGGTCGGCCGCAAATTTGGTGCGGCAGCCCGCGCAGCAAAAGTGATACTTCGTTCCGAGGTGCACGTAGAGATGCGGCGAGTCGCTGCGCACCGTCATGCCACAGACCAGATCGCGCTCGGTTCTCGTCGTCTCTGCTGAGACTGGTGGTGGGCGGCGAGTCATCGGTGACTCCTGCTGCTGGCTCATTGGGTAGTGAAAGTCGAATCGGTCACTCACTCAATCTTGCTCGGCTTCGCTCCGATGCTGCAGCGCCGACCATGCATCCTGTACCTGGGAATCGATGCGAGGCAACTCTTCGCCTCGACTCCCCAGATCGTCGGCGCCGCGATGGAACCGATGGCCTCGGGCGTCGTCGCATGCTTCAATGCCGTCATGATCGAGCGCACAGCCCCCCGCATTCACACGCTGTTGCCGGCGCTCGTCTGCCTGCTGGCGGCGATCCTGTTCGGCGCCTCAACGCCCATCGCCAAAGCCCTCCTTACCTCCGTCGGCCCGTTCACGCTTGCCGGGCTTCTCTACCTGGGCGGAGCGCTCGGCGTCCTGCCATTCGCATTCCGCGGCGGCTCGCCCGAATTGCGACGCGATCGGCGGCAGCACCGCATGCTCGCGCTCGCGGTGCTCTTCGGCGGGGGTCTCGGTCCCGTGCTCCTGCTGTTCGGGCTGCGGGCCGCCCCGGCGGCCTCGGTCGCCCTGTGGCTCAACGTCGAAACGGTGGCGACCGCGATCATCGCGTGGGGGTTGTTCCGCGAGCATCTCGATCGGCGAACGGTGCTGGCTGCGGCCGTGGTGCTCGCCGGAGGTGTGCTGCTGGCTGCCCCGGAAGGTGCCGCGGGATGGCGCGCTGGCACGTTGGTGGCGCTCGCGTGTGTGTGCTGGGGCCTCGACAACAATCTCACCGCACTCGTGAGCGGCTACACGCCCGCGCAGACCACCGTGATCAAGGGCATCGGCGCGGGCACGGTCAACCTCGCGATCGGGCTCTCGGTCGAGGGGCACGTTCCACCGCTCACCTCGGCGCTCATCGCCCTGGTGGTCGGCGCCTTCAGCTATGGATTTTCGATCATGTTCTACATCTCGGGCGCGCAACAGCTCGGGGCGAGTCGTTCTCAACTGCTGTTCTCGACCTCGCCCTTCGTCGGCATGCTGCTCGCCTGGTTCATGTTCGGCGAGTCGGCCACGATCGTTCAATTCGGAGCCGCCGGGCTCATGGTCGCGGGCATCGCGCTCATGCTGACTTCGCGCCACGAACACGAGCACACTCATGAGGTCCTGTCGCACACGCACGAGCACCGGCACGATGACGGGCACCACCTGCACGTTCATCCCGGGCTACCGGCGTGGGTGAGACACACGCACGCGCACGCGCACGATCCCCTTACCCATTCGCATCCGCATGCGCCGGACCTCCATCACCGCCACGATCACTGACTCGCCTTTCTCCATGACGCAGGAACAGCACCGGCACCAGCACCATGTTGAGGAACGTCGAGGTCACGAGCCCCCCGAGGATGACCTGCCCCATCGGGCTCTGGATCTCGTTACCGGGCTTGCCGCCCGCGATCACGAGCGGGATGAGCGCGAGCCCCGCTGCCAGTGCGGTCATCACCACCGGTGCGAGGCGCTCCATCGACCCGCGACGCACCGCCTCCTCGACCGGCAGGCCTTCCTCACCCATCAGATGCTGATAGTGCGAAACCAGCAGCACACCGTTACGCGTTGCGATGCCGAACAGCGTGATGAATCCAACCAGCGCCGCGATGCTGAGCCCGCTGCCTCCCAGTGAGATCGCGAATACGCCGCCGATCACCGCGAGCGGCAGGTTGACGAGTACGATCGTCGCGTGTCGGAGGCGTCGGAACGCGATGAAGAGCAGGCCGTACATGGCGACCAGAATCAGCACCGAGATGAGTGCCAGGTTTCGCACACTCGACGCCGCTTCCTCGAACTGGCCGCCGTAGACGAGGCGGTAGCCGGTAGGCAACGTCACCTCGGCGTCGATCCGTCGCGCGACCTCTTCTACGGTGCCTGCCAGATCTGCCCCCGCGATATTCGCGGTGAGCATCGCGACACGCTGAACGTCCTCGCGTCGGATCAGGCTCGGCCCCAGGTCGAAGCGAACGCGTGCGACCTCGCCGAGCGGAATGATGCTTCCGTTCGGCTTCGTCACCGGCAGACTCGCGATCTGCTCGCGGTCTCGTCGAAGGCCCGCAGGGAAGCGAGCAACCACGCGGGAGATCACCCCCTCCTCCGTGATCTGTCCGACCTCGGTCCCCTGGAACGACGCTTCGACCGTTCGAGCGAGCGAGGCGGCGGTCACTCCGTGTCGTGCCATGGCGGCACGATCGAATTCGATCAGAAGTTGCGGGATGCTCGCCTGCTCCTGGTTGCCGAGGTCCACGATGCCGGGCACCTCGGCGAGCACGCGCTGCGCCGCGGACGCCAGTCCGCGCAGCACCGACAGATCGGGCCCGAAGATCTTGACCGCGAGACTCGACTTGCTGCCGGAGATCATGTGATCGATCCGGTGGCTGATCGGTTGGCCAAAACTCACCTGTGCTCCGGGAAGAGCGGCGACCGACTTCCGCATCTCTTCGAGCAGGCGTTCTTTCGGTCGCCCGCTGCGGAGCACCACCTCCATCTCCGAGGCGTTGACGCCCTGCACGTGTTCGTCCTTCTCGGCGCGGCCGGTACGGCGACTGGTGGAGACGACTTCCGGGAACGCGAGCAGCGCCTTTTCGACCTCGCGACCGATCGCATCGCTTTCGTCCAGCGTGATGCCGGGCGCGCTCACCACCGACACGGTGAGCGATCCCTCGTTGAATGGGGGCAGAAAGCCGCGGCCGAGAAACGGCAGGATGGCGAGCGCGCTGGCGAGCAGCACGAGCGTGAATGCATAGACGCGGCGCGGATGGGCGATTGCGCTCTCGAGGCTTCGCGCGTACAGGGCCTTGAGCTTTCGCAGCAGCCACGGCTCACCGGTCTCGACCACGCGCGAGTTAGCCAGCATCAGGTAGCAGAGGACCGGAGTGACGGTGAGCGACACAAGGAACGACGCAACGAGCGCCGTGATGTAGGCGAGACCCAGCGGGCGCAGCAGGCGGCCCTCCATGCCCGGCAGCAGGAACAGCGGAACGAACACCAGCGCGATGATCAGCGTGGCGTAGAAGATGGCGCCGCGCACTTCGGATGAGGCGCCGTACACGACTTCGAGGGCGTTTCGCCGCGTCCCTTCGGGCTTCTGGTGCTCGAGTCGCAATCGCCTCAGGACGTTTTCGATGTCGATGATCGCATCGTCCACGAGCACACCGATCCCTATCGTGAGCCCGCCCAGCGTCATGGTGTTGATCGTGATGCCGAAGGCGGAGAACACGAGAATGCCAGCCACCAGCGACAGCGGGATCGCGAGCGCCATGATGAAGGTGGTGCGAACGTTGCCGAGGAACAGAAAGAGGACGGCAACGACCAGGAGGGCACCGTCGCGCAACGCAGCGGTGACGTTGTGGATCGCGATCTCGATGAAGTCGGCCTGGCGAAAGTTCTCCTTCTCGATCGTGACGCCGGCCGGGAGCGTGGGGGCGAGCCGTTCGAGCGCGCCGTCGATTTCACGGGTGAGCGCAAGCGTGTTCGCGCCCGGTTGCTTCTGCACACTCAGGATCACGGCCGGGCGGGTCCCGTAGGAAGCCGTGCCGCGCTTGGGCTCGGGACCGACCCGAACCGTCGCGACGCTCCCGACCGTGATCGGAGTGCCGCCTCGTGAGTCGATCACGGCGGAGGCGAGATCTTCGGAGCCGCGTGCACGGCCCAGACCTCGAACCAGGTATTCCTGTCCCTGGTCGACATGGAATCCCGCCGCCGGATCGCGAGTGGCATCGTTGAGCGCGTCGGCAACCTGATCGAGAGAGACACCGAGCTGCGCCAAGCGCTGCGGATCCACCTCGACTTGAAATTCGCGCAGGTCCCCGCCGATCGGTTTGACCTGAGAGATGCCGGGCACCGAGAGCAGCGACCGGCGCACCGTGGTCTCGGCGATACGCCTCAACTCCAGCGAACCGAGCTGGGGGTCGGAGGACGTGAGTGCAATGAACGTGATCTCCCCCATGATCGAGCTGACCGGTCCCAGCTCCGGAGCACTCACGGTGGCCGGCAGCGCGACGCCCTGAACGCGCTCGGCGACCACCTGCCGTGCCCGATAGACATCCTGGCCCCACTGGAACTCGACCCAGATTACCGAGATGCCAGCGGCCGAGACTGATCGAACCCGACGCACACCGGACGCGCCGTTGAGTGCCGACTCGAGCGGAAACGTCACCAGCAGCTCGACTTCTTCCGGCGCCATTCCGCGAGTCTCGGTCAACACCGTGACGCTCGGAGCAGTCAGGTCGGGAAAGATGTCGACGGGAATGCCTGGGATGACGAACATCCCGATGATGAGCAGGATCGCCGAGGCAGCGAGCACCAGGACGCGGTGCTTGAGCGAGCCGGCGATGATCGAATTGAGCATGGTTCCTCCGCCGGCTAGTGAACGTGACCTTCGACCTCTCCCGATGACATCTGTGCGGATCGTCGGACCGCCGCAGCACCGCGGGTGACGATGCGGTCCGCGGGCCCGACCCCCTCGACCATCACGTGATCGCCCTGCCGCCCGAGGATTCGCACCTCGCGCCGCACGAAGCTCTCCCCTTCGGACTGGACGTAGACGACCGTGACTCCCGCGTCGTCAACGATGGACTCCCGCGGAATGACGATTCCGATTCGCGCTCCGGACAGGAGAATCTCGGCCTGAACCGCGGCTCCGACGCGAAGTTCCCCGGCACCTCGCACCTCGACGATGGCCTGCACGAGCCCGGTCGCTCGATCCACCTCGGGGGAACGCGAGACCAGACGCATCGATCGGGATTCGAACACCACGGGTGGCTGCTCCGGCCCGCCCTGGATGACGAGACCGACCGGTGCGGTATCGAGCGATCCTGCAATCTCGGGACGCAGTCCGATCTCGACCCACAGCGGGTCGGTCTGAACCAGCCGCACGAGGCTCGCACCGGCCACGACCGCCGCACCCGGGGTGATCATTACCTCGGCGATGCGGCCTCCGAACGGCGCGCGCACGGGAATCGTGCGCCCGGTACCGCTCACCGCATCGAGCTCCGATCGAAGCGTGGCTGCGAGCGCTCGCGCCCGATCCAGCTCGGCACGGCTGACGGCATCGGCCGCGAACAACTCCTCGAGTCGCGCGAGTCGATCGCTCGCCAGCTTCCACTGGGATTCGATCTCCGCGAAGCTGCGACCCGAGCCCGCACGCGGGCGCAACTCGACGACTGTGCCGCCGCGGGCGACCGCGAGCCCCACGTGAAGCCGACGCGAGGGGACGACGACACCGTCGAGCGGGGCGGTGAGCACTGCCTCTCCGCCGGCGGCGGGACGTATTCGAGCCGGCCCGCTCACCGACGCCCGCAACGACCCGGGCTCTGCCCATGCGGTCATGAATGGGATGCGCCACTGTTGTTCCTTGAGAAAGCCGACAGGATCACCGCCCGTTGCGGCCGCAGCGCTGGTTACTGCCGGCGGAGGCGGCGCCTCGACGAGACCTCCGGGCCGATCGTGCGAGCCGACCTGAACCCGGCCTGATGGAATTTCTTCGGTGCCGGCCGCGCTCTCGATGCGGAAGACGAGTGCGAACACGCCTTCGGTTTTCGGCTTGATCTCGATCGAGTAGATGCCGGGCCGTAGCGCTTTGGGCTGGGTGAACACTGAACTCGCACCGGTCGAGTCGATCAACACGGCGGAGACGACTCCCTCCGTGAGTGCCGCGAAGCCGTCGAGGATCGTGACATGCGTGTGCGACTTGGCGGTCTCACCGACCGCCAGGGGGTCGGCCTCGGCGAAGATCTCGTAGCGCTTGCCCCACGAGGTCACCGCCCACGGCTCGTGGTCGTGCGGGTGCGATTCCTCTCCCTTCGTGCTGCAGCCGTTCGCGAGCCATGCAAGCGCCGCGAGGGCGGTGATCGTCCAGCCGGTCCGCCGCATCACTTTTCTCCTTCGATCAGCGGCAGCGGCCTCCCGGCCGCGACCTCGAGTTCACGGTGAGCGCTCAGTGCCTCGGCGTAGCACTCGAGTGCCGCCAACTGGCCGCTCAGTACTCCGCGCAGGGTTTCCAGCAAATCCGTCACGTTGCTCTCGCCCGCCCCGAACATCGCCGTCGCGCTCTCGAGGACACGGCTGGCGGCCGACTCCGCGCCGGCTGCCAGCGCCGCGGAGCCGCGCAATGTGGCGTAGGCGGATCGCGCAGCCGCGAGTCCCTCGCGCACCCGAACGGTCTCCAGTTCGCGGCGAGCGCGGGCTGCATCCACCCGCCCGCGAGCCTCGATCCGCTCTCCACGTTGGCGATCGAACAACGGCACCCTCCAGCGGACTCCGTAGGTCTCGCCGTCAAGATCCACGAGGTTGCCGCGCACCGTCTGACGTCCGACGACGAACTCAGGTAGCGACCAGAAGCGAGTCGCGACGCTCGCCGAAGCCTCGGCCTGAAGGAGTACGTGCTCGAGCACCGCGAGGCGAGGAGAAGTCGCTCCGAGCGAGGTGTCGGTGGGGACCGGGGGAAGTGGTGGATGCACGGGGAGCGCCTCCGGCGCGAGTCCCGGCATCCATGCCCGCACCCGTCCGCGCGTGCGCGCGAGTTCGGCAGTCAGTCGAGCAGCCTCGCTTCTGATCTCGGTGCGAGCGAGCGAAAGGCGCAGGGCCGACAGGACCGACGCCTCACCTCGGGATGCTTGAGCTTCGGTCCGGCTTGCGAGCCGGTCCACGAGGTTCGCGAGGCGCTCGACGAGCACTGCGCCGTCCTGGGCGACCGCCCATGCGGCGAACGCTTCGCGCAACTCGGAACGCAACGCGAGTGCGGAGAGTTCGCGCTGGTTCTCGGCAGCGCGGAGGCCCTCCCGCGCTGCGCGATCCTGCGCCCAGTACCGACCGTCGAGTGGCGGCGTCCACGACACACTCCAGGTGTCCTGGCGAGGCTCGCCGCTCAGGGCTTCGCGATCGAAGCCCGCTTCCGGGTTCGACAGGACGCTCGCTCGGGCTCGCACGGCACGTGCGGCCCGGAGCGGCTCGTCGAGCACGGCTCGCACCCGCACGTCACGCGTGGCCGCGTCGAGGAACGAATCTTCCGAGACTTCCGCAGCAGCGCGAACCTCGCTGGCGGCAAGGCACGCCAGCAGCACGAAAACTCCCCTGCACATGGATCCTCCGAACGGAACGGGAAAGGCACACTCGAGCACGGTCGAGGTGCGACGACGACCCGTTCGATCAGAGGCGCAAGATGGAGTGTCGTTCTCGGGAAGAGGGTGCGGTGCACTGCGAGGCGGTGCGCCGCGAGGTCAGAGCGCGCGGCGGAGGCGCGAGCGTGAACCGCTGAACTGCTTCTGCGGCCGGCTCAATCGGGCTGGCATTGCCCGTGACCCGCACCACCGCGCTGCCCGCAACACTCAGCTGGTGTGAGTGATCCGGATCCGGATCAGCCGACCGTTCCGCATCGGCCGGCTGCGAATCATGGTGGTGGTGTTCCGTCGCCGTCACGTGGGCCGCAGCAACGTGCAAGTGGACGAATCCGTTCGAGGCCTGAGCGAGCAAGGCGGCGAACAAGAGCACGAAGATCGCGAGTCGGCGGAGCGTGATGAGCATGAGGCGCGCAGTCTCGACCAGAAGCAGAAGGGTGTCAATCATCGGCCGAAGGCTCGCACCCGGGAGCCTGTGCTAGCCTTCCCGCATGGTGCTTCGCTCGCGCGGCCTTGCGTCGCTTCCGACCCGACGCTGGATCACGGTCCTCACGCTGGGGGCGCTGCTGGTCGCTGCATCCGCCCACGCCGATCGGATTCGTGTCTACTCGATCCAGGGCCTGGACTGCGGCGATTGCGGCAACGTCATCCGCTCGACACTCAAGAGAGTCGATGGCGTGAAGCGAACCGCTTTCGACATTCAGAAGGCCGAGCTCACGGTGACGCTGGCCGATCAGGTCACGGATGAAGCCGTGCTGATTGTGATCGCGAGCTCGGGAGCCGGGTTCAGTGGCACGGTGGGAGCGGGCCAAGGTGCTTATCTTCCGTTCGGGATGTATCCCGCCGGCGCGGATGTCGTGGTCCTGACAGAGAACGGCTCCGTCGTCGGTCCGCTCGAGAGGCTCAGGGTCGCGGGCAAGTACACGGTGTTCGACGTGTATGCCGACTGGTGTGGTCCGTGTCGCGTCGTGGACGCCGAGCTTCGCACGCTCACCGAGCAACGCCGGGATCTCGCGATCCGAAAACTCGACGTGGTGGACTTCAAGTCACCGCTCGCGCGCGAGCTGGGTGCCAGGCTCAAGGCGCTGCCCTACCTGGTGGTCTTTTCACCCGACGGCAAGCGCACGGATCTGGTCGGTGCGAACATTCGGCAACTCGCCTCCGCGCTGCGCTCGCGATGACTCGTCGTTCCATTTTGGCCGGCCTGATCGGCGTGGCGCTCGGATTCTCGCCGGTCGCCGGAGCGACCTGAGCGGGCTGATCGAATCCCAACCTGCCGGTCGGCGGGTCCGCGTGGATCGCACCCGAACCCGGGGCGTGGAGCTACGGAGCGACACTCACCACGACCTCGCTTCGCATCGAGCACGTGCAGTCCGAGGACCCGGGGCTCATCACGCCCTACTGGCATCGCCAACGGTTGCTGGTCGGTGAGCTCGGGATTGCGATGGCGCGCGGGATCGCTCCGGGACCGGGGCTTGCCTTCGCGGTACCGGTGCGAGGTCTTCGCGACCGCATCCGCTTCGAGGACCTGGCGGGGAATCCGTTCGTGCCTCCGGCGCCCGACACGCATCATCGCAACGAGACGCTGTTGCACATCGCAGATCCACAGGTCGCCGCCCTCGTCACCCGGGCAGCGAGCGCGTGGACACTTGCCGCGAGCTTCGGAATTTCGATCCCGGTGGGGCGCACCGAGTCCAATCCGTTCGAGCTCGGAAGACTCGGGCTTCCCCACCAGCACATTCAATTCGGCACCGGCACCTGGGATCCGCTGCTGAGTGTGACTGCGGCGCGCCCGCTCGGTGCCATCGGCATTCACGCGTCGGCTTCTTTCAAACTCACGCTTCATGAAAACTCGCACGGCTATCGCGCGGGAAACCGTTATGGCCTGCGGCTCGGCGCGAGTCGCACGGCCGGGGGCGCGTGGGGCGCGACCGGCGGTCTTGCGCTGGAGCGCGAGAGTCCCGAACGGTGGGATGGCCGGATCGGGGACGAGGGGAATCTCGGACGCACGGATCTGATGCTCACGGCGGGAGTCTCACGGCCGATCGCGCACCTGGGAGCGATCGGGCTCCGAGCGCAGATCCCGCTGAAGACCTGGTCGACGGGTGAGCAGGTCGCGTACCCGCTCATCGTTTCGCTGAGCTGGACCCACTAGCACCCGACCACTGCGTTCGGTCCTCCCGCACTGCAGCCGGCACCGAACTCGAGTGAGGTCACGGCTTCCGCGTGAATCTCGCCTCGGAGTAGAGCGAGAACGGCCGGTCGGGTTCCGCGATCTCGAATCGGAGGCCACGCCGAGCGAGTCCGCGACGTACTGATTCACGAATCCCTCGACGTGAAACTGACGCAGCACGAATCGATGTCGGGCCCGATCCCAGTTGATGAAGCCCCGATCCTCGTGCCTCTCACCCTTCGGATTCTTCGTTTGAGGCGCATACGTCGAGGTGTTCCAAACCTCGATGAAGCGATCGCGAAGCGCAAGGGAGTACTCTCGCTCGATCGTGGAGATTCCTGGCTCGCCGGTGCCCGAACCGGTCCACGCCCCGACGAAGAATCGCATCCGCTCCCAGTGCGCGGTTTTCCCTCCGCCCGACTGCCCGAGCACGGAACCCGTCGCACGACGAGTGAGAGCAGCAAGGTCACGCCGGCGACCATCACACTGTGACGAACGAACAAGTTTGCAAGCCCCTCTGCGAGTTGCGGCTCGCTGACTCGGACGAGACCAACTACCTCACGAACGAGCCTGCGTCCCGGTTACCTCGAACGCCTCACTCCGATTCGAACTCCTCGCTTTCCTCTTCGCACGCTTCGACCCCGAGCGCGCCGCGCCCGCAGGCCACGCATGGCACTCGATAGTGACGCAGTGCCGGCAGCTCCATGAGCGTCGCGAGTCGTCGCGCGGCCACGGCCGGTTCGCCGTGCTCGAGATCCGCGGCCACGGCTTCGAGCGGGGCCGCGATCCAACTTCCGCTCGCTCCCCGAACCGGGGGTTCCGCGCGTAGCGTCACGAGCTGAGAGTGTGCCATTTCACTCGCCAGGGCTTCGACCCGCGTGGCGAGGGCCAGCGAAGCGTAACCGTGGAGTATCAGAGCGCGATCCCAGAACGTATCGAACTCCATCCACTGTTCTGCATCACGCAGCTCGGCCTCGGCGGAAGCGTTGTACTCACGATGCGACCGTTCGACCAGCGCCGAGAACAGCAGTCGCCCCACGGTGTGGTCGCTCCAGTAAGACGACGGCGCGCCGGCGTCGGTACGCGCCGCTTCGATCGCCGCTCGCGGTGCCGGGCCGCTCGTGGTCGCGACGGTTTCAAGCACGCGCAGCGCGGCACGATTCCAGCGTGCCTCGTGGCGCTCGCCCGCCGGTTCGAAGTCCGCGCGCGCGCCATCGAAGTCGAGCCGGCGGGCGCGCAGCGCGCCGCGATTGAGACGCAGCGACGACTCCGCCGGCGTTCCGAGCAGCGCGCGGTCGAAAGCCGCTTCGGCCTCGGCGTGCTCGCCGAGCCGCTGATGCGCGATTCCGAGTGCCGCCCAGGCGCGCGGCGCACCGGCCGCGGGCGCGAGTGCCGCGAGCGCTTCACGCGCCGCCTTCCACTCGC